>DATNBU010000042.1 GCA_035571835.1 Candidatus Limnocylindrales bacterium
GGAGGCGCCGGAAGCACGCGCTGCCCTGCGCCGGCCATCGAGAGAATCGACTCCCACGACTCGTGCTCGCCATAGCCGGGAACCGATCCGCCGAGCGCGGCAAAGTAGATGTCCGACTGCCGCCACAGGACGCCTTTCGGCATTCCGGTCGTGCCGCCTGTGTAGAGCACGTACAGGTCGTCGGGCGACGGAGTGACCGCCGGTTTGTCGGCCGATGCAGACTGCAGAGCTGCTTCGTAATCGACGGCGCCCGGAAGAAGCGCGTTGCCGCTTTCGTCGGCCACCTGGATCAGCGTCGTCAGGCCGGGAAGCTCCGGCAGCACGGCGGCGAGCGTCGGCGCCATCGCGGCGTGGTAGATGATCGCTTCCGCCCTCGCATCGCGCAGCAGGTAGAGCAGCTCTTCGGCGACGTAGCGGTAGTTGACGTTGAGCGGAGCAACGCGTGCCTTGAAGGATCCGAGCATCCCTTCGAGGTACTCGTTGCAGTTGAACAGATAGAGCGCGACATGCGACTGGCCGGACTCCCAACCCGCCAGCGCGGAGCGCTCCTTCCGGATGCCGAGGTCGCGGCCGATCAGATAATTGGCAAGGCGTCGCGTGCGCTCGGTGACTTCGGTGTAGGTCAGTCTTCGATCGCGCCAGACGATGCATTCATGGTCCGGGATGACGCCGGCGACGGCTTCGTGAACCTCGGCAAGATTGAATTCCATCCGCGCGAGTTAGCGGTCGGCCTGGTCCAAGTCCAGTAGATTGACGCAGTCGGGTCATCTCCGAACGGAAATTTCCGTCACGGTGCGGTCAAGCCATTGATCTGGCGGGTGCTGCGCGCGCACCATCGAATCAGCATGGAGGTCACTATGAGAGCGACAATGTCTTCTTCCAACATCGGAATGCAGCATCACGATGACCACGCGACGGCCCATCTCGTGGAGCGGACACTGGTGCACACGATGGCGACCGTCGTTGGAATATTCTTCGTGTTCCTCGCGTTCGGCGGCTTCGTCTATCCCGATTATCTCGGAATGCACCTGAACACGACGCATTCGCTGATTCACCTCGTCTCGGGCGCAGCGGCGATGTACTTCGGGCTTTTCGGTACGACGTCGGGAGCCAGCCTGTTCTGCGTGACGATGGGCGCGATTTACGGAGCGCTGGCGCTCGCAGGATTCGCATTCGGCGCGCCGGGCGAGCCCACGCTCGGCGGGACGCTGCACATCATGGATACGCAGCTGATCAGGATCATTCCGGGCACGCTCGAGCTCGGTGCGAGCGATCACGTGCTTCATCTGCTTCTCGGAGCAGTCTTCATCGTCAGCGGCTTCCTCGGCTGGCTCGGTACGGACGAAGAGCATCCCTGACCTTGCAGCGGCAAGCCTTCTCGATCGGAAGATCCGCAGGTGACGGATCTTCCGATCCTCGTCAGTAGCAGCTCAGATCCACGGATTCAGTAGTAACGCAGCTCCACGCGGTTGCCGTCGGGATCGCGAACGTAGATCGATGTGCCGTCTCCGCGCGCGCCCGAAAGCGTCATCGGGCCGGCTTCGATTGCCACTCCTGCCGCATCGAGCCGGCCGAGCAGCGGCTCCCAGTCGGCCTCCTCGAGCGCAAGGCAGAAATGGTTCAGGTTCGGGTACGTGCGGGCGGCAGCGTCACCGTTGTCCCACAGCGCAGGAGGCAGCAGGTCGATCAGCGCGCTTTCGCTGATGCGGGCGCACGGAAAAAGCGCGGCACCGGAGCGGAACTCGTCCACGCGGTGCGGCGCGAGCCCGATCACGTCGAGATAAAAGCCGAGCATCGCATCCATGTCGCGAACGGCGAGAACGATGTGGTCGAGGTCGAGCTTCATCACAGTTCTCCTTCTCGCACCCGCGCCGGTCCGCTGGCGACGCGGACCGCGGGTTTCGACGGCAGATTCTTCCGGACGGGCCGGTGCTTCAAGCGATGCGCGCCACACGTCTCGCTCGGTGCTCGCGCGCATAGTATGCAGGCCGCTTGCGGCATCCCGCGACCTCCACACGCTCGGCGGCACTCGCGAAGCTGCGCCGATTGGCCCCCTGGCTGATCGCGGCTCTTTTTGCCGCGTTCCTGTGCGCCGTGACCGCGCATCACGAGATGTGGCGCGACGAGATCCAGGCGTGGCTGTTCGCGCGCGACTCGGCAACGCCGCTGCAGATGCTCGCGGCCATGCGTCACGAGGGCCACCCGCCGCTCTGGCACCTGCTGCTGTGGCCGCTCGCGCATGTGACGAAGAATCCGGTGGCGATGCAGGTGCTCCATGTCGCGCTCGCTGCGGGATCGGGGCTTCTCGTCTTCCGCTTCTCACCGTTTTCGTGGCCGGTGCGGCTGCTGCTGATGGCCGGATACTTCTTTTCGTACGAATGGGCGGCGATCTCGCGAAATTATGCGATCGCGGCGGTTCTCGTGTTCGGCATCTGCGTGCTCTACGAGCAACGTCGCGAGCGTCCCGTCGCCATCGGCCTGCTGCTCACTCTGCTCGCGCTGACGCACGCGTCGGGCCTGATCATTGCAATCGCGATCGCGGCCACGCTCTCGCTCGAGGTTGCCGTTTCGTTTGTGCGCCGGGCAGGCGCCGAGATCCGTCTCGGCCGCTTCGCCGCTGCAATGGCCCTGGCGCTTCTCGGAATGCTGGCGGCAGTCCGGCAGGCTTCGCCACCGCCCGATGCGGCATTTGCGCACCCTGCGCACCTGTACTTCCACGCCGAGGACGCCGTGAAGCTGTCCGGCGCCGTCATCGACGGCTATCTGCCGGTACCGATCGACCGGCTGACGTTCTGGAATACGAACCGTTTTCTCGGCCAGCGCGCGCCGACGCTGCTTCCGGCGCGGATCGATGAGCGCTACCGCATTCCGGTTGCAGTGACGCTGATCGCCTTCGGAGCGCTGCTGCTCGCGACACGGCCATGGATGCTGATCCCGTTCGCGCTTGCGACCGCCGCGCAGCTTGCGCTCACGCATCTCTATTTCTTCGGCAGCGTGCGGCATCACGGGTTTCTGTTCCTGATCCTCGTCGCGGCGCTGTGGATGTCGTTCGCACACGCGCCGGCAGAAATGAACACGGCGGGCGGTGGCTGGTCCGGAAAGACGATCTCGTTCGTCGATCGCCATCGAATGAAAGCGTTCGCCGTGCTTCTCGCGATCCATGTCTGGGCGACCACGATCGCGATCCGCATCGACTGGACGCGGCCGTTCTCGCAGGGTCGTGCGGCTGCTCAGTGGATCGACCGGAACATTCCCGACAAGGACGCCGTCGTGTTCGTCGGCCTGCGCTCGCCGGTGGCGTCAACGGTCGTCGGATACCTCGAGCTCGATCGCATGTACTACCCGGACCGGTCCGAGTTCGGTTCGTACATCATCTACGACACGCGGCGCCTTCATCACCACGCGGACCAGGTTGGAAACGAGGTCTTCGAGCTCATGGAAACGCTCCACAAGCCGGCCGTGCTGGTGCTGTCTCGTCCGCTCGAGAAGAATGCCGGATTCGGATCGCGGGCGCTGTTCCTCACAAGCTTCGAGCGCGCTATCCAGCCGGACGAGCATTTCTGGATCTACGCAGTCGATCCGCATCCTGGTCGCAGCGGCGCGCCAAATCCCGCTCTCGGCAGCGAACGCCGCGAAATCAACGCTCTAGCCGGACGTTAGTGCCGGCGGCAACGACGGCCCCAAAAAAACTTCGTTTTTCGTACCGCATACTTTGACTTCCGAACCACCGGGGGCGTACAAGCCGGCGTGGTCGATTTTCGCTATGCGCAGTTCTGCCCGCTGACTCGCGCAGTCGAAATTCTCGGCGAACGCTGGACGATCCTGATCCTGCGCGAGCTGTTCCTCGGTCCCAAGCGCTTCAGCGACCTCAAATCGGCCTTGAACGGCGTCAGCCCGAGCGTGCTTGCCGACCGCCTCGCCCGCCTCGAAGAGAGGAACATCGTATCCAGGCGCGAGCTGCCGCCGCCGGCCGCATCGATCGTCTACGAGCTCGACGAAGCGGGCCGCGCGCTGCGCCCCCTGCTCGCCGAGATGACGCGCTGGGGCGTTCGCTTCATGGGCGCACCGGATCCCGCCGATTCGTTCCGTCCCGAGTGGCTGCTGCTCGGTCTTCAGGTGTTTGCGCGCACGCGTTCGATCGACCCTGCGAACGCGCGGGTTCCGACCGATGCGCTTCGCGCGCAGCCTCCGACCGATGCGCTTCGCGCGCAGCTTCCGACCGATGCGCTGCGCGCGCATCTTCCGACCGATGCGCTGCGCGCGCATCTTCACATCGAAGGCGGGGTCGACTCGGTCGACATCTTTGTTACCGCGGGACCGGGCGGGACGGTGGTGTCGCGTACACCTCTATCGTGCGACGTGCGCATCAGCGCGCCGCCGATGGACATGCTGATGTTTGCGAGCGGCCTCTTGATGCCCGGCGAGCCCGGTACGCCGCAGACGTTTCGTTTCGAGGGCGACATCGACGTCGTCCGCAGAATTCCCGCCCTGTTCGATTTCAGCCCGACGCCGGCCGTTCACGAGGACGCAACGAGTCCGACGCCCGACGTCATCGTTTCACCCGCAACCGGCGAAGCCCGCCGCAAGAATGCCGCGAGGAGCGGCAGAACACCGACTGCCAGACGCAGCCGCCAAGGAGCAACACGACCATGAGAAAAGTTCACGGAGTAGGAGCATCCCCGTTCGTCCGCAAAGTGCGCGTCGCACTCGCCGAAAAAGGCCTCGACTACGAGCTCGAGCCGGTCTTCCCGTTCGGCGTGAGCGCCGACTTCAAGAAGATCAGCCCGCTAGGAAAGATCCCCGTGCTGCAGGAGGACGACTACTACCTGCCGGACTCGTCGGCGATCCTCGACTACCTCGACGTCGCCTACCCCTCGAAATCCCTCTACCCGAAGGATGCCAAAGAGCGCGGCAAGGCGGTTTTTCTCGAGGAATACGCCGATGGCGGAATCTCGGGCAAGCTGACCGGCGTGATTTTCTTCCAGAGGATCGTCGGACCGCGGTTCCTCGGCCAGCCGACCGACGAGGCGGCCATACAAAAGGCCATCGACGAAGATGTTCCGGTTGTGTTCGACTACCTCGAAGGTCAGCTCGCCGGCGGCAAGCAGTACCTCGTCAACGGAGAAATGACCGTTGCCGATATCGCCGTGGCGAGTCAGTTCGTGAACCTCGCGCATGCGAATTTCACGGTAGACAAAGATCGCTGGCCGAACCTGGCCGCGTATGTCGACCGCATGATGTCGCGCCCGTCGTTCGCGAATCTGATCACCGAAGAGAAAGCGCTCTTCGGCGGCTGAGCGTCTCCCGGAACGTTGCGGCGTGGCCTCCTCCTCGCCGCAGCGTTTCGACCGGCGGGCGCGGCTCTGGGCGGCCGCGCCCGCCACGTCGGATCCTACTCCGGTACGATCCGGTACACCCTGCCGTTGTCCTCCAGGATGTAGAGCTCGCCGCGCGCATCCTGGCCGAATGAGATCACGCTGGAAATGCTTGCACCCGCCGATTCGATGTCCGACGTGCGGTTCTGTGCATTAGTCGCAACGCCGCCGGGCAGCTCAATCGTGCGGATGAAATTGCCGCAGTAATCGCCGTAGAAATACGTTCCGGCAAGATCCGGAAGCGCGCAGCCGCGATAGACGAACCCTCCGGTGATCGAACAGCCCGCGGCGTGCGTGTACTCGAGCACCGGCATCGTGAAGCCCGTCGGCGGCGACGGACACATCGGGGCCGGATCGGGCTCGTAGCACATCGTGCCTTCGAAGATGTCCCAGCCGTAGTTCTCGCCACCGGTGCTGCTGGCGCTCTGGAAATCGATCTCTTCGCGCGTGTCCTGTCCGACGTCGCCGATCACGAGATCGCCGGTTGCGCGGTCGAACGAGAAGCGCCACGGATTGCGCGTCCCTTTTGCCCAGACGAGCTCGATCGGCGCACCGACGGAATAGTGGGGATTGGTCGTCGGCACCGCGTAATAGGGTGCAGTCGACACGTCGACGTCCATGCGCAGGATCTTTCCGAGCAGCTCGCCGTCGTCCTGCGCGTTTTCCCACGGATCGCCGCCGCCGCCGCCGTCACCCATTCCAATATAAAGATAGCCGTCCGCGCCGAATGCGATCTGTCCGCCGTTGTGATTGCTCGCCGGCTGCGTGATCACGAGCAGGATCTTCGCCGTCGATTCGTCGGCCACGTTGTGGTCGCCGATGCTCGCTTCGTAGCGCGCAATCGTCGTGTCGCCGGCGTTGTTCGTGTAGTTCACGTAGAAACGCCGGTTGGTGTCGTAGGCCGGGTCGAACGCCATGCTGAGCAGCCCGCGCTCGCCGTCGGTCGTGGTCAGGTCCTGGATGTCGAGGAACGGTGTCGAAAGGATCGTATCGTCGGCAAGGTTCACGATGCGGATCCGGCCAGCGCGCTCGACGACGAAAAGCCGCAGCGGATCGAGCGGCGCCGCGGTGGCATAGATCGGTTCGTTGAAATCCGCGCTGACGAGTACGGCATCGAGCGCGGTGCCGGATGTGCTCGGCACGCCGTCGCACAGCGCGGACGCGTCTTCGAGCAGGCACGACGCCGAGCATCCGTCGCCGTCCGCGGCTCCGCCGTCGTCGCACTCCTCGGGATATTCGGCCGTTCCGTTTCCGCAGGCCGGCGGAACCACGCAGATGCACTGCACCGAACATTGCCCCGGGCACGCGCCGTCGTCCTCCGGTTCGCACTGCTGGGTCGGACCGGTGATTGCGTCGCCGCAGACCGGCGACAGCTCCGCCACGCGCGCGTGCGCACCGCTGGTCGCCAGATCGTCGATCGCGCCGGCGTCGCCGGTTGCCGTGCAGCCGCCGGCGTCGTCCGCCTTGGTGTACTTTGCGAACAGCTTGTCTTCGGAATGCACGATGCAATCCGGGTCGGGGCCTTCACTGCCGTTTGCACCTTTCGAGTAGCACGCGAGCAGCGCGGCGTAGTGCTTGCCGGCGGATTTCATCTTGGAGGCGGCACACTGGCGTGCGTCGTCATTCGGATCGGGGGCGAGCGCGGCAAGCACCGCGTCGACGTCGCCGGATACTGCGCCTTCGATTGCGCCGGCATCCATGCCCGTCACACAGCCTCCGGCGTCGTCGGCTTTCTGGATTGCGCCGTCCAGCTTGTCGGCCGCTTTCGCCGTGCACAGCGGATCGACAGCCTCGTCGCGCCGTGTCGCAGCGGCATTGCAGAAAAGCAGGGCCTGCCCGTAGCGGCCCGCAGCTTTCATCTTGGCTGCGCCGCAGCGATCGGCAGCCTCGTCGGCGCGCACAGACGTCGAGGCCAGCAGCGCCGCGGAAAAAACAGCCGTCGCAATCACAGTGCGCTTCATTCGATGTCCCCCCGATCTATTCCCATCATGGTCCTCGCTCGCGATCTGCCGGAAAGTATCGTCGCCAACGAGGACGGTACCTGAGCCCGATCTCGACATGATAGGCACCACGCACGGCCTCAGCCAGACGATTCCTCGCTTCGACTCGATCGTATGCTAAGGAGTCGAGGCGGGCTCCGAGGAAAATGCCAGGGAGTCCGACAGGACTGCGGAGGAATTCAGAAATCGCATGCCCGATGACGTCTTTCTGACCGGCGCAACCGGTCTTCTGGGAAACGCGATCGCGCGAGTGCTCGTCTCGCAGGGACGAAAGGTCCGTGCGCTCGTCCGTAACACGCATAAAGCGAAAGACATCGTCCCTGCGGCATGCGAGCTGGTCGCCGGCGACATCACCGATGCGGCGTCGGTCGTCGCCGGTGCGCGTGGCACGAGCGTCGTCTATCACGCGGCCGGCCTGCCCGAGCAGTGGCTTGCCGACGTGCGCGATTTCGATCGCGTCAATGTCGACGGAACCCGCAACGTCGTTTCCGCTGCCGAGACCATCGGAGCAACGCGGTTCGTCTACGCAAGCACGATCGACGTGTTCCGTTTCTCGCCGCCCGGAATTCCGTTCGACGAAAGCGAGCTCGATCCCGTTCCGAAGGCGACAGCGTACGAGCGTTCCAAGCAGGCTGCCGACAGGCTCGTCGCTGCAGCGGTTGCCACGGGTCTGCCGGCCGTCTTCCTTCATCCGTCGGGAATTTACGGTCCCGGCCCGCTGACGTCGCCGGGAACGAATCATCTGATCGCCGACCTGGTGCGCGGGAAAGTTCCGATGCTGCTTCCAGGCGCGATCCCGGTCGTCTATTCCGACGACGTCGCGCTCGGCCACGTGCTTGCGGAAACGAAAGCTGCCGTCGGTGCACGCTACATCCTCAGCGAATCGACGCATTCGCTGACGGCGATTGCCGAAGCCGTGCGCGCCGCGACGAGCGCGAACGGAAAGCCAAGCAAGGTTCCGCCGGTCATGCCGATCGCGATCGCGAAAGTCGTTGCGTCGGTCGGCGAATTCGTCTCCGGATTCACCAAAAAGCCGCCGCTGCTCCCCAAAGGGCAGCTCGAGTTTCTTCAATACGGCGCGATGCCGTCGGGTGCGAAAGCGATGCGCGAGCTCGACTGGAAACCGCGATCGTTCGAACAGGGGGTCGCCCAGACGCTCGCGTTTCTGCGCGAGCACGGCCGCATCTGAAACGGCGCGCAGAACGCCGGCAACAGCAGGAAGCGAAGATGGGAATCGTCGAGAACAAACAGGTCGTACGAAGCTATTTCGACGCGGTGAACGGGGGCGACATGGCGACGATCACGGCGCTGCTCGACGACGATGCGTCGTTCTGGGTGCCGCCGTCGCTTCCCGACGGCGTCGAGTTCCGCGGCAAGGCGATGGTGCTCAAGCTGTTCACGCAATCGGTCGGTCTTTACGATCCGGACGCGGGTCTTCGCGTCGAGATCCAGTTACTGACCGCAGAAGAAGACCGCGTTGCGGCCGAGCTCATCATTCGCGGAAAGGCAGCGGCCGACGGACGCGACTACGAGAACTGGTATCATTTCCTGTTCCGCATCCGGGACGGGCACATCGTGGAGATCCGCGAGCATCTCGATTCGCTCTACGCATACCGCACACTGTTCATTCCGGCCGGAATCACCGAACGCAGCCACTGTCGCTGGCTGCCGTAAGACCGCTTTCTAGGGCGGCGGCATCAACCTGACCGGCGGTAACGTCGGAGGCACGTCGACGGGCGGCAGCGGCGGCCCCTCGAACTGCGGCTCGTGCTGCACGGGCGGAGTTGCCGGCGGCGGCTTCAGCGGCTTTGCCGTCGGAGCGGCCGGTTTGACCGCGGGAGCGACCGGCTTTGCGGCCGGCACAACCGGCTTCACAGCGGGCGCAGAACCGGGAGGCTTGAGAGGCGCAGACGTCGTCGACTTCGCTTTCGATGGCGGCACGATCGGTGCGAGCTGCCGGTTGGCCGGACCTTGCGGCGCAGGCGGTCTCAGCGGAATGAGCTCGTCGGTTCGCGGCTCGCCCACTCCGTCTGAAACCGGCGGCGCGGGCCGTAATTCCACTCGCGGTGCCGGTGCTGGTTCGACTCGCGGTACGAGTCGCGGCTCGGGCCTCGCTTCTGCCTGCGGTACCGGACGGGGCTTCTCCGGTGCAGGAATTCGTTCGAGCTTCGGAGGCGGTGCTGTCACGGGCTCTTCGACCGGCTTTGCAGCGGCCACAGCAGCGGTGCGCGGTCGCGGAAGCGAGTTCAGGAACGACCACGCCGACTTCGGAACGCTGGTCACCTTGTGGTCGAACAGCACGCCCGCCGGCGAATACGCCTGGCCGTAGTACGCGTCGGTGTCCTCGCGATGAACGCCGATGTAGCTGCCGGCCAGCGAGATGCCGGCGAACAGTCCGCGCGAGCGCGCGTACGAATAAATCTCGGCTGTAAACTGTGCGTCGGTTGCCGCTTCGGTCTCTCGGCCGACCGGTCCGGCGGCGATCCCCGCATCGCCCGAGAGCTTGACCTTGTTCGACAGCAGCGAGCGCACGCTGCCGGTCGTCATGAAGAACAGCACGACGTCGGTCGAGCTCGCACCGAACTGCAGGCCGAAGCTTCCTCCGGTCATCATCACGATGACCGGCGGGCTCCATTCTCCTGTCTTCGAGCGGCAGCTGAGGACGCCCTTGCCGTAGCGTCCGCCGAAGAACCACGCGGCTTTGAGCACATTCGGAATGACCGCGACGCACCGGCTGCGCGCGAACAGCTCGGCGGGAATTCTCTTGTCGGGCATCTCGCGCAGCTCGCGGAATGCGACACCGGCGCGCCGTACGCGATCGTCGAGCTCGTCGCGCGGTGTTGCGGCCCGCGACCGTGAAACGCAAAGAAGCGCGACCGCAACGGTCACCAGCAGAAAACAGAGACGATGGCGTCGCAGGATCAGGGGCATCGCAACCTCTACGGAAAAAATGGGAGGGAACGCCGGTGATTATAACGCCGGCTTCCGGCGGCGAGGAAGACCGTCCGGTGCAGATTCGAAAACAGCCTGTTCAAGCCCGAACACTTCTCCCACCCGTGCGAGGAAGACGTCCTTGGAAACCACATCCTCGACGTTGAGCTGGCCATCGAGGAACAGCGATGCGAGCCCGTGCACGAGCGCCCAGGCCCGCATTGCACGCAGCTCGATGTCCTCGCTGCGGAACACTCCCGCATCGGCACAGTACGTCAGCGTGGCACGAAGGCCGTCATATGCGCCGCGTGCCGTGCGATACAGATCTTCGTGAATCCGCTTGTCCGCGAGCTCGGGGCCGAACATCACGCGATACTGCGCGGGATTGTCGACGGCGAAGCGAACGTAGGCGAGGCCGTGCGCGACAAAGCGCTGAATCGGATCGTCGCCTGCCCGGTCGACCGCTTCCTCACTGGCCCGCTGCAGCGCCGCGAAGCCGTCGGCGGCTACGGCGGCAAGCAGCGCACGTTTGTCGGCAAAGTGCCGGTACGGTGCGGCCACCGAAACGCCGGCGCGCCGGGCCGCCCCGCGCAGCGTCAGATGCGACGGGCCGCCTTCGGCCAGCAGCTCGAGCGCGCCTTCGAGCAGCGCGCGGCGCAGATCTCCATGGTGATATGCCATCGTCTCGTCTGCGGCCGTCTATCCCGGAAAATGAAACGGGGGGAGCGTAAACGCTCCCCCCGTTCTCGATCCATTCGGCTTCCGTCCCGCGGCGAGCCGGACGCGCCGCAGCCCGACGCGTGCTACTTGTGGAAGCCCATCATGAAGCCGAACGTCAGCAGATGCTGGCCGGTCTTGTAGTCATGGGGATCCTCGACGCTCGTATCGTTCGGGCCGGGGCTGTGGCCGTCGGTGATGTTGAAGTACTTGTAATCGAGCCTCAGCAGCAGATCGACGTTGTGCGTGTTGAGCCAGTCGATCGGAAGGTCGTAGAGCAGTCCGCCGCCGCCGGCCACGTCGTTGCCTTCATCGGAGAACGCGGCGCCGAACTGGCCGAAGATGTTGAGGCCGGTGTCGGCTATCGGGAACATCGGCATGATGCCGACGTACAGACCGTCGAAATGCCCGCCGCCGGCCGCCTGGGTCGCGTTGCCGAGGCTCCAGTATTCGAGCTGGATGCCGCCGTACTTGAACAGTCGGGCAAGCACGTAAGCGCTCCATCCGAAGTCGCCGCCCCGGTCGGACTGATCGGCGTAGCCGACGCCGGGCCCGACGTTGATCGAAGGCTTGAATACCTTTTCTTTCTTCTCTTCGACGACCGTGGTCGAGGCCGTCACCGGCGCTGCCGCCGGTCCCTCGTGCACTTCGACTTCCCCCGGAGCCCCCGCGAACGCGATACCGGCCGTCGCGAACGTGCTGGCCACGACCAGTCCGGCGGTCACAGCCATCACCCGGAATCCCGCAATCCTTTTCATATCTGTCAGCCTCCTTCTTCGGTACGCGCCCTTCGTACCTGGTCCTCGTAGTGGGCCTTCTGGCGCCGTTCGGCGACGGGCGCGGGACTGTAAGAGAAGCCCGCAGGCTTCACAATCCCTGCGCTGCGCGCACTGCGCGGCGTTGCACACGATCCCGGTTTGCAGCGCTGCGGCCCCTCCGCTCGCAGCGCGCCGTTACTGGTCAGGCCGGGTCACTTCTTCGCGGATGCTTTTTTCGACGAAGACTTCGCGGATGTCCTCGACGGTGCCTTGGACGCCGCCGCCGGGGCTTTCGCCGAGGCTCTGCCGGCCGCCTTGGCCGAAGCGGCCTTTTTCACCTTCCGCGCGGGCTTGGCCGCGGCGCGACCGGCGGTGGCTTTGCGCGCCTTCGTCTTGCGCTTGCCGCCCTTCGCGCCGGCTTCCAGATAGCGACGAAGCTCGCCGGCAGCCTTCTCGAGCTGAGCGGCGATATTGGTCAATCCCATGAGCAGCTGGCGCAGGGCCGACTCGATGTCCGAAGAGACCTTGGTACCGCCTGCCCTCTTGCGGATGTCGTCACCGAGGGTGCGCGCACCTCGTTCGAGATCTGTGATCATGGAGCGGAGTCGGTCTACAGGTTTGGCTGCCATTGGCTCGTCCTTTTCGGAAGCGTGTTCCGCAGAGTGTCGGGGATTACGGGCCGCGCCCGTCGCGAAGCATTGTGCCCGTCCGGAGGGGGGCGAGTAAAGCAGCACGGCATTTCGCAGTGCGGGCGCCTGGACCGTACCCTCACATAGCGCCGCAGCATGGTGCCCATCCGGCCGATCGGGACACGACCCCGATGCCAATCGGAGCATGAAAGGGCTAGAAGCCAGGGTCGCAAGTGGAGACGCTCGGATTCCATCCTCTGGTGCGGCGCTGGTTCGAATCATCGTTCCGAGCGCCCACAGCCATCCAGCGCGAAGGCTGGCGCAGCATCTCGAGCGGCCGCGATACGCTCATTGCCGCTCCGACCGGCTCCGGAAAGACTCTGGCCGCGTTCCTGTGGTCGCTCGACGAGCTGGTCCGGGAGGCGGCCTCCGGCACTCTCGAGGACGCGATCCACACCGTCTACGTCTCTCCGCTGAAAGCCCTCGGAAACGATATCGAGAAGAACCTGGCGCTGCCGCTGGCCGGAATCCGGACCCTGGCCGACGAGGCCGGCGTCGCGCTCTCCGAGATCCGCGTGGCGGTGCGTACCGGCGATACGTCGCAGCGCGAGCGCCAGGTCCAGCTGCGCCGCCCGCCGCACGTGCTGATCACCACGCCCGAGTCGCTCTACATCCTGCTGACCGCCGCCGGCAGCCGCAGGCTGCTGGCCGGAGCGCGCCGCGTGATCGTCGACGAGATTCACGCCATCGCCCAGGACAAGCGCGGCCTGCACCTCGCGCTGTCGCTCGAGCGCCTCGACGAGAATGCCGGCCGTCCGCTGCCGCGCATCGGCCTTTCGGCTACGCAGAAACCGATCGACGAAGTCGCCCGCCTGCTGGTCGGCAGCGCGCGTCTCGACGACGCCGGAAACGCGCGCTGTGCGATCGTCGACAGTGGTCACCGCAGGCCGCTCGACCTGCGCATCGAGATTCCCGACTTCGAAATCGGCCCGATCGCGAGCCACGAGCTGCACGCGGCGATCCACGACCGCATCGCCACGCTCGCCGGCGAGCACCGCTCGACGATCGTCTTCGTCAACACCAGGCGTCTCGTCGAGCGCGTCGCGCATGCGCTCGGCGAGCGCCTCGGCAAGGACAAGGTCGCCGCACACCACGGCAGCCTTTCGCGCGAAGCGCGTCTCGACGCCGAGCAGAAGCTCAAGTCCGGCGAGGTTCCGGTCGTGGTCGCGACCGCGTCGCTCGAGCTCGGCATCGACGTCGGTCACGTCGACCTCGTCTGCCAGATCGGCGTGCCGCGCGCGATTTCGACGTTTCTCCAGCGCGTCGGCCGTTCCGGTCACTGGCTCGGCGCCGTGCCGCGCGGAATCGTTTTTCCGGTCACGCGCGACGAGCTGCTGCAGGCCGGCGCGATCGTGCGCGCGGTCTACGCCGGAGAGCTCGATGCGCTGAAGATCCCGCCGCCGGCGCGCGACGTGCTCGCGCAGCAGATCGTTGCAAGCGTGGCTGCGAGCGAGATGGACGTGGACCGCATGTTCGATCTCGTCCGGCGCGCATTTCCGTATCGCGAGATTACGCGGGCCGAGTTCGACGCGATCGTCGAGATGCTGTCCGAAGGCGTCTCCAGCCGGCGCGGCCGCCGCGGCGCGCATCTGCACTTCGATCGGGTCAACGGCGTGCTGCGGCCGCGCCGCGGCGCACGGCTTGCCGCGATCACGTCGGGCGGCGCGATTCCCGACACCGCCGACTACGACGTCGTGCTCGAGCCGGAAGGAACGTTCCTCGGCAAGGTCAACGAAGACTTCGCGGTCGAGAGCCTTGCCGGCGACATCTTCCAGCTCGGCAATCATTCGTGGCGCGTAAAGCGCGTCGAGTTCGGCCGCATCCGCGTCGACGACGCCGGCGTGCTGCCGCCGACGATCCCGTTCTGGCTCGGCGAAGGTCCGGGCAGAACCCGTGAGCTGTCGGCCGCCGTCGCCGACCTGCGCGTCGAGATTGCAGCCCGTCGCAGCGACATCGAGGAAGCGACGCGCTGGCTGGTTGCCGAGACCCGCGTCTCGCGCGAAGCCGCCATGCAGATGATCGCGTACGTCAGCGAAGGCATCGCGATGCTCGGCGCGGTTCCGACGCTCGACACCGTCATCGCCGAACGGTTCTTCGACGAAGCCGGCGGCATGCAGCTCGTGATCCACGCGCCGTTCGGCGCGCGCGTCAACCGCGCGCTCGGGCTCGCGCTGCGCAAGCGGTTCTGCGTCTCGTTCGATTTCGAGCTGCAGGCGGCTGCAACCGACGACGGCGTGCTGCTTTCGCTCGGCGAGCAGCACAGCTTCCCGCTCGATTCGGTGTTCTCGTTCGTGCGCTCCAGCACGTTCCGCGACGATCTCGTGCAGGCCGCGCTGCAGTCGCCGATGTTCATGAACCGCTGGCGGTGGAACGCGAGCCGCGCGCTCGTGCTGATGCGCTTCCGCGCCGGCAAGAAGGTGCCGCTCGCGATCCAGCGCATGCAGTCGGAAGACCTGCTGGCCGCCGTGTTCCCCGAATCGACCGGCTGCCAGGACAACCGCATGAACGGGCACATCGACGTGCCCGATCATCCGCTCGTCGCGGAAACCATCGACGATTGCCTGAACGAGGCGATGGATGCCGACGGACTGGCACTGGTGCTCGAGGCGATCGAGAGCGGCCGCATCCGTACGATCGCCGTCGAGACACCGGCGCCGTCGCCGTTCGCGCACGAGATTCTCGGCGCGGGCCCGTACGCGTACCTCGACGATGCTCCGCTCGAGGAACGCCGCGCTCGGGCCGTTTCGCTGCGCCGCACCGACGGCGTCTCGGGCGGCGAGATCGGTGCGCTCGACAAGGCCGCCATCGACGAGGTCCGCCGCCAGGCCTGGCCCGAAGCCGCGACCACCGAGGAAGTGCACGATACGCTGCTCACGCTCGGCGTGCTGCCGCTGCGCGACGCATCGGCGTGGCAGGCGAGACTCGAAGAGCTCTTGTCGTCGAGCCGGGCGACGCGGATTGTGCTCGGCGGACGCGCCGCGGCGTTCGTCGCGACCGAGCGCGTGCGCCTCGTGCGCCTGCTGTTCCCGGATGCGGTCTTCGAGCCGGCCGTTCCCGATATTTCGATCCCGTCCCTTCCCGGCGGCGAGCCGGACGACGAGAGCGCGGCGCTCGAAATCGTTCGCGGGTGGATGCACAGCGTCGGACCGGTCACGGCGCGCGCGCTGGCTGCGCGCATCGGCATCAATGAAACGCGCATCATGGCCGCTCTCGCCCGCCTCGAATCCCAGGGATGCGTGCTGCAGGGAAGCTTCACCGACGAAGCGCCGGGCGAGACAGAATGGTGCGAGCGCGGGCTGCTCGCCCGGATCCACCGTCTCACCGTCGGACGGCTGCGGCGCGAGATCGAACCGGTCAGCGCGGCCGATTTCATGCGCTTCCTGCTTCGCTGGCAGCACGTGCAGGAAGGCACACGGCTGCACGGCCGCGAGGGCGTGCGCAGCATCGTCGCGCAGCTTGGCGGCCTCGAGCTGCCGGCAACGTCGTGGGAGCGCGACGTGCTGCCGGCGCGCATCGAAAAGTACGACGGCAACGACCTCGAGCAGCTTTGCCTCGCCGGCGAAGTCGCGTGGGGACGCCTCGTGCCAACGCTGACCGAGGACGACGATACGCTGCACGCGCCGGTGCGCAGGCGACGGTCGCGCGGACCCACGCGCTCGGCGCCGATCGCGTTCTGCCTGCGCGCGGACCTTCCGGAGTTGCTCGCGCCGATTCCTGCGATGATGCGCCCGCAGGATTCGCTGTCATCACCGGCCGCGGCCGTGCTCGAGGTTCTGGAGACACGCGGCGCATCATTTCTGTCCGACATCGCGCGCTCGACCGGCAAGCTCGCCGGCGAGGTCGAGGACGCGCTGTGGGAGCTGGTCGCGTGCGGCCTCGTCACCGGCGACGGCCTGGCGGGGCTTCGTGCGCTGCTGCTTCCGGACGACAAAAAGCGCGGCCGGCGCGAGCCGCGTGCGGAGCATGGTCGCGACGGCGCCGCCGCAGCGCTCGGCCTTCGCGGCGCCCGGCTGCGTGCAGTCGGCGGGCAGTCGACGAGGCGCTCGCTTCCGGTCGGACGGTGGTCGCTGCTGCGCGCCGATTTCGCCGAGCCGGTCGCCGACGACGAGGCCGACGCGCGCACCGCGACGAGGCTGCTGCACCGCTACGGCGTCGTGTTCCGCGACGTCGTCACGCGCGAGCGCGGGCTTCCGCCGTGGCGCCGCATCCTGTGGGCTCTGCGGCGAATGGAAGCACGCGGCGTCGTTCGCGGCGGGCGCTTCGTATCGGGCTTCGTCGGAGAGCAGTTCGCGCTGCCGCACGCGGTCGATGCGCTGCGCGCCGTGCGCCGCGACAGTGCTTCCGACCAGATCGCGATCGTCGCGGCCGCCGACCCGCTGAACCTCGTCGGCGTGCTGCTGCCCGGCCCGCGCATCTCGCCGTTCAGCACCAGCGTCATCGCGTACCGCGACGGCAACGTGATCGAGGTCGGCGAGCTCGGCGAAGTGCGAAGCCGGCTTCAGGGTTTCGGCGGCCGCTTCGCCGAGCCGACTCCGCGACGACGGCGCTGAGCCAGATCGCGCCTGTTGTCTCGCTGCGGATTGCGTGAGAATGTTCACGCTCGTTTGAACACCTCTCGCCTTCTTTGGCCCCTGGCGGTCCTGCTTTGTCTCGCGCCGCTGCTCGCGGGCTGCGACGGCATGAGGCCGCGGCATCATCACGACAAGCAGAAGCAGGAGCCGGCGCCGCCCGCCTTCGAGCTTACGGCCGAAAAAACCAGCCGCCTGTTGTTTCCGGCGATCTGGCAGCCGCGCGATGGCGGCGAGAAGCGGTGCGTTCCCACACGTGATGCCGGAGCGGTCCCCGCGTGGCTCGACGCCGCGCTGGCCTCGTTGTCGTGCACGCCGGAGGCCCGCAGCGTGCTCGCTTCGGACGAGCCGGCGTCGCCGCCCGTTGACCGGCTGACGGCTGCGGCGCTGTGCAACGATGCCGACGCCGTGCGGCGCCTCGTCGCAGACGGAGCCAATCCGAACAGCCGCGATTCGTGCGGGTGGACCGCGCTGGTCGCAGCAGCCGCGGCAGGTCACCAGGACGCCATGCGTGCCCTGCTCGAACGCGGTGCGAGGCCGGACCTCGCGAGCCGTGCGGGCCGCTGGTCACGCTCGCCGCTTCTCGCCGCGCTGATGCGCGGCGACACGGCGGCCGCGAATACGCTGCTCGACGCTCGCGCGCACGCCGGGCTCGCCACGATCGAAGGACACGATGCGCTGATGTTTGCCGCGATCGGCACGGACCAGGAGCTGATTCGCCGGCTGCTGCGAAGTCACGCAGACCCGTGTCGCGCGGACGGCAGCGGGCTCACGGCGGCGGAGCTTGCTCATGCCTATGGCAACACCAGTGTAGCCGCGATGCTGAACAGGGCGGCGCGCCGATGCTCGGCGAAGGCAGCGCAGGAGTGAGCACGCGAGACGCGCACAGCCGCACGACGTTGTTCGCCGCCGCCGCCCTGGCCGCCATCGCCGCATGGATCTGCCTGTCGGCTGGCCTGTGGAGCAAGCCCCTCAGCATGGATAACCGGCTGTACTTCTACATTGCCGAACGCGCGGCATCGGGCGTTTCGCCGCACGTGTCGACTCCCGACGTGAAGAACCAGCTTTCGACGCTTGCCGACTCGCTATCGATCCGCGCCGGCAGGATCGCCGGCGCGGACGACGTGCGCGCAGGTCGCCTCGGCATGCTCGTGATCCTGATCCTCGGGGTCTGGGGCGTCGGATGTTCCGTGTACGCGGTCGGCGCAACACGGTCCGCGGCAACACTGGGCGCACTGTCCGTGTTCGCGTTCAGCAATCTGAGCGGACATACGGCCGTCGGCTTCAATCCGAAGATCCTGCTGTTCACGCTTCTCGCGTGGGGCCCGTGGTTCGTTGCGCGCGGACGATTCGGATGGGGCGGCGCATTCGCTGCAGCAGCGATGATGAGCTGGCAGCCGGCCGCGGCGGCGTGTCTCGGAGCGGCGCTCGGCGCGCTCACGGACCGGCGTGCGCTGCGCGCGCTGATCCGCGTGATCGCCGGCGGCGTCGCGGTCTTTGCGCTCTACGAGGCGTACTTCGCGTGGCACGGCGTGATGCTGGCGCAGCTTTTCCAGAGCTACGGGCTACCGCTCGGCAGCGTGCACGAAGAAGTCGACTGGCTGTCGGGGCTTCGCTTCGTGCTGACCGGGTCGCGCCACGGCATCGATCGGTTCGCGCTGCCGGGACTGAGCTTCTTCGCGTTGACGCTCGGCGCAGCTGCTGCGCTGCTCGGGCTGCGCATTCCGCCGTCGGGTCGTACGCCGGCGCCGGCGCCGGCAATCGCACTTCTCGCAGTCGGCGGATCATTGATGGTCGCGTTCACGATGTACGAGCATCAGGCCGAGCCGGACCGCTTCCTGCTTTGCGCTTACTATGCGATCGCCATCGGAGTCGTCGCGGACCGCGCCCTGCGGCTGCTGCGTGAACGCGTCAACGAGCGCTCGGCGTTTCAGCTCCAGGGGGCGCTCGCGGCCGTGCTGCTGCTGTCGATTCCGCGCAGCGACTCCGCCCGGAGAAGGCCCGAGACCGACCTGGCCGGCCAGGCCGACGCGGGAAAAATCATCGCGATGATGTCGGAAGCGTATGGAACCGTCTGGGCGTACGGATGCATACAGCTGATGGGCCTCGCACACATCTCGAATTTTCATCCGGTGGATCATTTCTGGGACGACCTTCGCCGCTACGTCGACGAAGACACGTTCGAACCGGTCGTGCAGGGAGCGCTTCCCGACATGATCGTGCGCTGCCGCAGGATCCCGGGTTCCGAAAAACTGCTCGAAGCTTACGTCGAGGTCCCCGCCCCGCACGTCGCCGAAAGCATGCACATCTACGTGCGCCGCGAGCTTCATGCCGACGCGGCCGACGTTGACGAAGCGCCGTCGCAGCCGGGCGCCAGGCACAAGGGGCTCGGGAAGAGGCGCGCCCGTCGTCTGCGCGCGTGACTGTTACCGCCTGTCCGGACTATCGCAGCACGTAGATCGCGGCCAGCGTCAGCAGGAAGTACGGCACCAGTACCGCGGCGCCTGCGTAGTCCTTCGCAAGACGCTGGCCGGCAAACAGCATCACGATCGTGATCGAGCCGAGCACTGCTCCGGCATACGCGAACGACGTCCCGCCCCAGAACAGAAACGCGAGCACGCCAAGACCCGCAAGTGCTCCCGTCAGCAGCTCGAACACCGTGACGATCGTCAGCAGCAGCTCGACCTGGCCTGCCAGAGGCGACGTCTGGAAATGATCCCGCAGAAAAGCCGTGTTGCCGTCGCGATCGACGAGCTTGTCGAGCCCCGACTGCAGGAACAGCACGGCGAGAAAGGCGGTGATCAGCAGTTGAATCCAGGCCATGTCGATCGTCTCCTTGTGAAAAGTTCCGGCGCAGCTGCAAGCAGCATCGCTGCAGGCGGCGAAGCGTTCGTGCTCAACGGCGAGCGGCGTCGATCCTGGCGGCCACGATGAAATCGTTCTCGGTCAGGCCGCCGGCCGTGTGCGTCCAGAGCCGTACGGCAACGCGTCCCCATCCCAGCTCGATGTCGGGATGATGATCTTCGGCCTCCGCGATCTCACCGATGCGGTTGACCAGCGCGAGCGCCGTGCGGAAGTCGGCCAGCTTCCACTCGCGCACGAGGCGCTGGCCGCCTTCGATGGTCCAGCCGTCGAGCTCGGCAAGCATTTTCTTCGCCTCGTCTGCGGCGAGCGCAGGCGCGCCTTCACGACAGGGAACGCAGTGCTTTTCGGCAAGGCTCATGGCTGCCTTTCCTGCGCGAAGCAGTCAGTGGTCGCAAACGCCGAGGGCTGTTCGTGGGGCTTGCTCGCTCCAGGCCAGCCCCGGCGTTTTATTTTTGTCCGCCGTCTACCCGGATGATTGCGCCGGTCGTGAAGCTCGAAGCATCGGATGCAAGGTAAAGCGCGGTGCCGACGATTTCGTCGGGGCGTCCGGCGCGACCGAGCGACGCTCGTGCGGCCAGGTACTGCTCGATTCCCTCGGGCCACGCCTTCGAGATGTCCGTCAGGAAAGGACCGGCCTGGATGGCGTTGACGCGCACGCTCGGTCCGTAGGCCTGCGAGAACGCCATGGTGATCGCGTTGAGCCCTGCTTTCGCGGCAGCATACGGCGTTTCGCTCGGTCCGGGCCTTTCCGCCGCGATGCTGCTCACGTTGATGATCGAGCCTCCGCGCCCGGCCTGCATGCGGCTGCCGACCAGCGCGCTCAGCCGGAACGGCCCCTTGAGATTGACCGCGAAAACCTTGTCCCACAGCGCTTCGCTGACCGCGTCGAGCGAAGGATACAGCGGAGACATGCCGGCGTTGTTGACGAGGATGTCGATGCGGCCGAAGTGCGCATACGCGGCGTCGACGAGCGCATCGACGTCGCTCCAGCTTCCGACGTGGCACGCATGCGCGAGAGCGCGGCGCCCGAGCGCTTCGACCTCGGCCGCGGTCTGCACGCAGGTATCGAGCTTGCGGCTCGCGACGACGACATCGGCGCCGGCGCGAGCGAAGGCGAGGACCATCTCGCGGCCGAGCCCGCGGCTGCCGCCGGTGACGAGCGCGATTTTTCCGGAGAGATCGAACAGCTCCATCGGATTCAGCAACTGCGGACGAGGAGATTGCGGACCGGGCATCTGCGGATTCGACATCGGCGTCATTCCTTTGCTGCAATCGTTGCAAGTCGCGCGGCGATCACGGCGGCTGCGCGGCGGATGCGCTCGTCCGAATCGCTCGCGGCCGCTTGCGCGAGGGCTTCGACGACCGACGGCGAGCCGTTGCCGATCCGGCCGAGCGCCCTGAGCGCCGCGAGCCGCACGTAGCCGTCGTCGTCACGCAGCCCGCGGATATACAGATCGAGGTCGCGCTCGCCGGCATCGGCCAGCACGAGAAGCGCCATCTTGCGTGTGGTCGTCGCGCCGCTGGCCGCGAGATCGCGAAGCCGCAGGCGCAGGTCTTCGATCACGCGCGCAACGGGCGTCAGGATTGCAGCTGCCGCCCAGCGCACGTCGCCGTCGGGCGCGTCGAACTGCTCGAGGGCAACTTCGATCACGCGCGGTGTCGTGCGGCCCGCGCGCGCAAGCGCAAAGGCTGCAGCCCAGCGTACCGCCGGATCGTAGCTGTCGAGCTGGCGCTCGCAATCGGCGGAAGAAATGCGGCCGTGATCGATCTGCGCAGCAATCACGGTCGCGGCGCGCCGGCGTATACCTTTGCGCGGATGGCTGAACCAGCCAACAAGTTGCCGGGCTTCGTCCTCTGTGCACTCACCGGCGGCTTCGACACGGTCGAGCGTTGCCAGGACTGCCTCGGCGTCATCGCACTTCGGCTGCGGCGGATCCGCATGGAGGTCGGTCATCGCGAGGGTCTTAACGCGGCACGACGCCTTGGCCAAGCCGCAACGGTCGAACGCCGAGCACGGGGAGCTTGATACAGCCCTTTCGCGACGACTCCACTGTCCGCATTCGCTCTCGCCCGAAAAATCGTGAGACTCTTGCGCAGACCGATGAATGTCATCGCGCGGAGGTTGGCATGATGTTTCAGCAGGCGATCATAGTAATCGGTGCTTCGGCCGGCGGCGTGGAAAGTCTGCGCGAAGTCGTGAAAGGTCTCCCGGTGGATCTGCCCGGCGCCGTCTTCGTCGTGCTGCACATCCCGCCATACCAGGCCAGCTCTCTGCCCGAGATCCTTTCGCGTTCCGGACCACTTACGGCCCGCCATCCCGAAGACGGCGAACCCATCGCCGCAGGTCGCATCTATGTTGCACCGCCGGATCATCATCTGCTCCTCGACGCCGGCACCGTTGCCATCAAGAAGGGTCCCAAGGAGAACCGCTTCCGTCCTTCGATCGACGCGCTGTTCCGTTCCGCGGCCTATGGCTATCGGTCGCAGGTAACAGGCGTCGTCCTGTCGGGCGCACTCGATGATGGAACGTCCGGCTTGTGGAGCATCAAGCAGATGGGCGGCTGCACGGTCGTCCAGAAACCCAATGATGCTCGTTTCGAGTCGATGCCTCTCAGCGCGCTCGCCCAGGTAAAGATCGACCACTCGCTGCCGGCGAGCGAGATCGGTCCTCTGCTCGCCCGTCTTGCCGTCGCGACGAAGACCGCAACGACAGCAACCGGGTCCAAACTGCGCGAACGCATCGGTACCGAGCTCGCGATCGCAGTCGAAGGTGGCGCCTTTCAGAAGGGGATCATGTCGTACGGCGAGCTGACGCCTTTCACCTGTCCCGACTGTCATGGCGCTCTGGTGAAACTCAGAGAGGACAAAATGGTCCGGTATCGGTGCCATACCGGGCACGCTTACAGCGACAGCGCCCTGCTCGAAGGCGTGGTGGGCTCCACTGGTGAAATGCTCTGGCAGGTCATGCGCAGCCTCGAGGAAGGAGCGATGTTGCTGCAGCAAATGGGCAGCGACATGCGCGACGCTGGAGACACCGTGCGTGCAGAAGTGGTTTTTGCAAAGGCACGCGAGCTCGAAACACGCTCCAGGCTCTTCCATGATTTCGTGCTCGAGCACGAGACGTTGAGCGGAGACAACCTCGGCGTTGCTGCGCAGAGCACGCGCCGCTATGGTGCGCCGCCATGAGCCGCGCAGGAATCGTCGGTCTGCTTCTCGTGCTTGCCGTTGTCGGTTACGTCGTCTCGACCAGCCTTTCGACCGGCGCGCACACGTGCGAGGTCTGCATGGAGTATCACGGCCGCTCGCAGTGCCGTACCGTCGCTGCCGCCACCGTCGACCTCGCGCGCGACGGTGCGATTCAGAACGCGTGCGCGTACATCGCCGGCGGCGTGACCGACGGGATGGCCTGTCATCGCGAAAAACCGGTGCGCGAGAGCTGCCAGTGACGGCGGCCGAGCCCGTCGACATCGATACGATCGGCGAAGACCTCCCTCTTCTCGAAGGCATCCGCACCACGCGCGCGATCCGTCGGCTGCGGCCCGATCCGGTCGCGCCTGCGCTCATCCGCAAAGTCTGCGAAGCCGGCACGTTCGCGCCGAGCGGCGGCAACCGGCAGCCGTGGATTTTCATCGCCGTGACCGAAGCCGGCCGTCGTGCATGGATTGCCGAGCGCTACCGCAACGCGTTCGCGGCCTACATCGCGCCGGCGATCCAAGCCGCGCGCGCACCGGACTATCCGCCGGCCAAACGGCGCAACATGGAGTCGGCGATCTGGCTGGCCGAGCATTTTGCCGAAGTGCCGGTGCATCTCGTGGTCGCGGGGTGGACGAGGCGCGGAGCGCCGCAGACGCAGGCGCTGTTTCCGGCCATCCAGAACATTCTGCTCGCGTGCCGCGCCGTCGGTCTCGGCGCGTGTCTTACGACCATGCAGCTCGCGTTTCATCGCGAGCTTGACGAATGGCTCGGTTTGTCTGCGTCGCAGCCGTCAGCGGCATTGATCCCGATCGGCTGGCCGATGCAGCCGTACAAACGGCCGGTCCGCCGCAGCATCGACGAATGTCTGCACTGGGAACGGGTCGAGACGAAATCGGCGTCAGACACCGATTTGTAAAAAATCAGTGTCTGTCCCCGATTTCCGGCTGATCGATCTCGCGCTCGCGGCGACCTGACCGCTACTTGCCTTTCCAGACCGGAGGACGCTTTTCGATGAACGCCTTCGGTCCTTCCCAGAAGTCCTCGGTCTGCGCGAGGTTCATCATCGCTTCGTTCGAGCGGCGGAATGCGGTCTGGTCATCGGCGAGCGCCATCTCGCGCATCACGCGCATGCTCTCGCGCACGGCGAGCGGCGCGTTCTGGCAGA
The DNA here is from genome assembly GCA_035571835.1 of Candidatus Limnocylindrales bacterium. NCBI lineage: Bacteria > Bacillati > Chloroflexota > Candidatus Limnocylindria > Candidatus Limnocylindrales > Candidatus Limnocylindrales bacterium. The sequence continues at coordinate 24,264 of DATNBU010000042.1, forward strand.
TGAGTCCGGCAAGCTCGACCGCCGTGTCGACCGCCTTTCCGGGATCGCAAAGCACGTTGACCATGCCGTGACGCTCGGCGTCCACGGCCGAGATGGGCTCGCCGGTCGCGACCATCCAGTTCGCGACGTTGCGCGGCAGCACTTTCGGCAACCGGAACAGCGCGCCGGCGGCGGCCGCGAGCGAGCGTTTCACTTCCGGCACACCGAAGCGCGCTTCACGGCTCGCGACGATCATGTCGCACGCCAGGCACAGCTCGCAGCCGCCGGCCAGCGCAGGACCGTCGACCGCGGCGATGATCGGCTTGTCGCGGTGGCGCCCGACGAATCCGGCGAAGCCGCCTTTGGCCGTTGCGAGATTGGCCGCATCTCCGGAATTGATCGCCTTCAGGTCCGCGCCCGCGCAGAAGACCGGGCCCTTGCCGGCGAGCACTCCGACCCACAGGCTCTCGTCAGCTTCGAGCCGATCGATGGCGGCCTCGATGCCGCTCGCGACGGCGCCGTTGACGGCATTGCGCGCCTCGGGACGGTTGATGGAGATGACGGCAACGTTGCCGCGAACTTCGAATTCGATCACTGGCGATCCTCCGGAACGGATTGCCGCACTCCGCGCGCGGTCGCGCAACTGGTCGCGGAATTGGTGCGGAGAGTCAACAGGCCGGCCCCTTGCATAGCGATGCGTTTCCGCTGAATGGAAAACCGCACGCCCATGTTCCCGTGCGTGCGAATGACCGGCTCACTTCGCCTCGACGACGTTAACGCACAACAGGCCGAATCCGCGGATTCGTCTGTCCGAACGGGCAGGAACCGGTATCCGGCGCGGCGACTGCAGTCCGCGGCCGGACGAAGCGCCGGGTGGCACGGCGAATGCTTCTCCTACGGCGACCATCTGCGCGTACGCAGGCCGCGGACGCATAGGTCGCCGCGTCCGGCCGGGCCACCCGACGGGCGGCGAGGAGGATCCGGCAATGCCAGAGACCACCGGCGGCGCGATCATCGCCAGGATGCTCAAGCAGGAGGGCGTCGAGAAGTTCTTCGGCATCATCGACGGCACGTACATGCAGCTGTTCGCGCACTGCGTGGAGCTCGGGATCGAGATGGTCTCTCCGCGCCACGAAGCGGTGGCCGCGCACATGGCCGGAGCTTATGCCCGGCTCACCGGAAAACTCGGCGTCTGCATTGCGAGCAACGGGCCGGGGGTGGCCAACATGCTCTCCGGCGTCGCAGTGGAAAACGGCGAAGGCAATCGCGTTCTTCTGCTCACCAGCTCCCGGCGTACCGGCATCACGTACCCGGACCGCGGCGGTGCGTACCAGTGCTTCGATCACGTGGCGGTCATCCGCGGAATGTCGAAATGGTCGCAGACGGTCACTTCGTTTTCGCGCATCGCCGAGCTGACGCGCCAGGCCCTGCGCGCAAGTTACAGCGGACGGCCTGGCGTCGTGCACCTGGATATTCCGGAAAACCTTCTCAACGGGACGGGGCCCGATACGCCGCTGCTCGCGACAGCCGGATACCGGCGCACCGAGCCCATCTGTGCGTCAGAGCCGCAAGTCGAGCGCGCCGTGCAGATGCTCGCCACCGCCAGCCTGCCGATGATCCACGCCGGCGGCGGAGTAATCCACGCGCAGGCCTTCCGCGAGCTGGCCGAGGTCGCAGAGCTGCTGCATTCGCCCGTGACGACATCCTGGAGCGCACGCGGCGTGATGGCGGAAACTTCGCCGCTCGTCTGGCCGATGCCGCACATCGAGGCGGCGAGCAAGCTGCGCAACGCCGCCGACGTCGCGCTCGTGCTGGGCTCCGAGCTGGGCGAAACCGACTGGTGGGGAAAAGCGCCGTACTGGGCTCCGCCATCGCGACAGAAGCTCATCCAGGTGGACATCGACGATGCCAGCCTCGGCCGCAATCGGCCAGCCGACCTGCTGATCCTTGCCGATGTTCGTCGTTTCCTCGAGCAGCTTGCCGCCGGGCTTCGCGCGTTGCCGTCGGCCGGAGACATCGAGAAGCGTCGCGTTGCAGTCGAGCAGCTCGCCATGGGCAAGCGCGCCGATCGCGCAGCGCTCGATACCGTGCTCGAGAATCGAACCGCCCCGATGATTACCGGGCACGTTGCAGCGGTTTGCCGCAAAGTGTTCGACGACGACGCGGTCGTAGTTTTCGATGGCGGCAATACCGCCGTGTGGGGACATTTTTTCACCGAGCTGCGCAGTCCGAACACGATGCTGCAGACCGCCCATTTCAGTCATCTCGGCGCGGGTGTCGGTCAGGCGCTCGGTGCAGCCGTCGCCCGGCCGGATAGGCAGGTGTACTGCATCATCGGCGACGGTGCGATGGCGTTCCACATGCAGGAGATCGAAACGGCCATACGCTGCGGCCTGAAGCCGGTCTTTCTCGTCTGCTGCGATCGCCAATGGGGAATGGTCAAGATCAACCAGATGATGGCGCTGCAGTCGGTACGCGGAATGTTCACGACCGCGCTCGGCCCCGACGGCAGCCGCACGATCAATACCGACCTCGGCGAAATCGAATGGGATCACCTGGCGATGGCGATGGGTGCCTACGGCGAGCGCATATCCGATCCGGCCGATCTCGAGCCCGCGCTGCGTCGCTGCCTCGCGGAGGATCGCTGCTCTGTGATTCACGTGGACGTCGAGCCCACCGCGCACCTGTTCGCACCGGGACTCCAGTACTTCAAGGACATGCATCAGGAGCCGGCGGGAGAATAGCCGCGATGGAAAAACTGCCCTACTCCCGCATCGCGGTGACTGGAGCCTCCGGATACGTCGGCCGGCAGGTCGTTGCCGCGCTCGCGGAAGGTCATTCGGTCGCAAGGGTCCTCGCGCTCGACATTCGCCTGCCGGAAGAGAGCGAACGCCGAGCCGGAGTGGCTTACGAGGAGGCCGACGTACGTTCCGCGGACTTCACCGAAATATTTCGCCGCCACGGCATCGAGCTCGTCGTCCATCTCGCGGCGATCGTCACGCCGCCGGCCGGCATGACCCGCGAGCTCGAGTTCGCCGTCGACGTGACCGGAACCGGCAACGTCCTGGCCGGCTGCACCGGTGCCGGCGTGCGCAAGATCATCTACACGAGCAGCGGCGCCGCGTACGGCTACCACGCCGACAACCCCGGACTGCTGCGCGAGGACGACCCGCTGCGTGGAAACCCCGAATTCGCGTACTCCGACCACAAACGCCTCGTCGAGGAGATGCTCGAACGGTGGCGCGAGAGTCATCCCGAGCTGGTTCAGCTCATCCTTCGGTCCGGCACGATCCTGGGCGCCGATGCGCACAACCAGATCACCGACATGTTCGATCGCGCCGTCGTGTTCGGAGTGCGCGGCGCGACCGCACCGTTCGTGCTCGTGTGGGATCAGGACGTCGTCGGTGCGATCCTTCACGCCATCCATGCGGGCGGAAGCGGGATCTACAACCTGGCCGGTGACGGCACGCTCGCGCTGCCCGAGATCGCACGTCTGCTCAACAAACCGTATGTCGCGCTGCCGGCAGCCCTCCTCGGTTACGCGCTCGCGATGCTGCATCGGCTCGGCCTTTCCCAGTATGGACCCGAGCAGGTCGGCTTCCTGCGCTACCGGCCTGTCCTCGACAATTCCCGTCTCAAGAAAGAGTTCGGCTACGTTCCGCGCCGCACCACGCGTGAGACATTCGAGTTTTTCGTCAACGCGCGATCGAACCATTCCTCCGGTGACTACGATGCGCGCGCAGCGTGACTTCCGCGGCAAGGTCGTAGTGGTGACCGGTGCGGCCGGCGGCATCGGTGCCGCGCTCGCAGAGCGCTTCGCCCGCTCCGGCGCGCAGCTTGCGCTTCTCGACAGGGATGCCGAAGCGCTCGCGGCACTCGCGAGCCGGCTGGCCGGCAGCGGTACGGACTGCCTGGCCCTTGCGTGCGACATCACCGACGAGTTCGACGTTGCGCGCACCATCGCCGCGGTCATCGCGCATTACGGCGGCGTGGACGTCCTGATCAACAATGCCGGCATCACACAGCGGAGCCTTTTCGCGGACACCAGCGTGAGCGTTTTCCGCAAAGTCATGGACGTGAATTTCTTTGGCTCCCTCCACTGCACGAAGGCAGCACTTGCAAGCCTTTCGGAGCGACGCGGAATGATCATCGTGACGAGCTCGATTGCCGGCGTGGCGCCGCTGTATGAGCGCAGCGGCTACGCGGCAAGCAAGCACGCGCTGCACGGGCTCTTCGCCTCGCTTCGGGCGGAGCTTTCCGGCAGCGGTGTCGACGTGATGATTGTCTGCCCGGGCTTCACGAAAACGGGCATCAGCCGGGCAGCACTCGACGGAACCGGTGGGACTGCGTCGCATGCACAATCGACGGTCGGAAAGATGGCGACTCCCGAAAGCGTGGCCGATGCGGTGTTCGGCGGCGCCACACGCAACCAGCGACTGCTCGTTCTGACAACGGTCGGGAAAACGTCGGCTCTTCTTAACAGGCTTTTCCCGGACCTGTACGAACGCCTGATGACGCGCTCGATCCGCCGCGAGCTCGAACGTCAGGCTTGCCATGACCTGGTGCAGACATGAGCGGGACGGACGGGCCCAGGGACTGGTTCTTCGATACATGGTCGCGCTTCTATGACGAAGCCGTGATCCAGCGGTTCGTTTACCGTCCGGTCCACGACGCCGTGCTGAGCGAGTTGCGCAGCGAGCGCCCGGCTCGTGTGCTCGACCTCGGCTGCGGCACCGGCCTGCTCACGGAGCGCCTGCGGCGCGAGCTCGAAATCGCACACGTGACGGGTGCCGACTTCTCCGCGGGCATGCTGCAGCAGGCTGCGCGCCGCCGTCACGACATAGACTGGGTTCGGGCCAGTGCTCTTGCGCTTCCTTTCGCCGACTCCAGCTTCGATGCGATCACCAGCACGGAAGCATTTCACTGGTTCCCCGACCAGGCCGCGGCACTGCGCGAGTGCCGTCGCGTACTGGCGCCGGGTGGACGACTGCTGGTCGCGCTCGTAAACCCGGACTTCGAGCTGATAGGGACTGTGACGCAACTGCTGTCGCGTGTGGCCGGGCAGCCCTTCTACTGGCCGACCGCGATGGAGATGCGCACGATGCTCGAAGCCGCCGGCCTCGCGGTGGACTCACAGCGACGCCTGTTCCGGCTGTTCGCCGGACTGCTGCTTCCTCCGGTGCTTAGCGTAGCGCGAAAAGCAGTGATACGCTGACCGAACGACGTCCCGGCTCTACTGAACGAACGACTCTCGTCGTTCTACTGATCGAACGACTCTCGTCGTTCTACTGGTCGAACGACTCTCGTCGCTCTACTGCACGAACGACGCCGAGCTCGTCTCGCGTGCGGCTTCGAGGCCGTGCGACATCGCGATCACGGCGCTGAGCGCCGTTTCGTTTCCGGTCTGCGTGTAATGGCGGCGAAGGTTGTTGAGCATGCGCGCGAGCATCTGCGCGCGGCTGACCGGATCGAGAAACTCGTCGCGCCACGCGTCCGAGCCGAGGCCCTGCCGGCGAAGCAGCTCGAGCAGGCCGCTGCGATCGAGAACCAGTCCTTTACGAAAGACGTCGAAATACCGCTTGGTCGGAGGATGAGAGACGATGAAGTGGCCCGGGAAGCCGACCCCCACCATCGGAACACCCGCACCCTGCGCGGCTTCGAGCACCACGAGCGAGAGCGTGATCGGAATTCCCCGCCGCCGCTCGAGGACATCGTTGAGGAAGCTGTTGCGCGGGTCGTAATAGTTCTCGCGATCGCCGTCGAAGCCGTGGTCTTCGAAAATCACGTCGAGCACCGATTCGACCGGATCGGTGCCCGGGAAACGCTCGACCGCAAGCCTGGCATCCTGGCGCAGCTCGGCGATCTCCTCGAGCCAGTAATTCATGTCGAGACCTGGATACGCGATGCGGGCGATCGCGAGCGCGGCGGCCGGAAGACTGATGTCCTCGTCGGCGCGGCTCACGAGGTCGACGAACAGACTTACAGGATCCTCACGGGTCGCCACCGGCACCTCCATTAGAGCGTCAAAAACACGAAAGGCCGCGCCCGTGGCACGACCCCCCACGTCATTAAGGGTCGCTCCGGACAGGGGAACAAGGGGTCTTTGCGTTTTGAGTGCAGCGATCCCTGGCTGGAGGGCAGGGAGAACGTCTAAAGGCCGACAACCGAGACAAAGCTGACACAGCGTCCGGGTGCGCCGCCGAGGTTGTGCGTCAGTCCGAGTTTCGGGCTCGGGATCTGGCGCGGGCCCGCTTCACCGCGAAGCTGCAGCCACATTTCGTACATCATCCGGAGTCCGGAGGCGCCGATCGGGTGGCCGAAGGACTTGAGACCTCCGTCCGGGTTGACCGGCAGGCGGCCGCCGAGATCGAACGCACCGGCAAGCACGTCGCGCCACGCGCCGCCGCGCTCGGCGAAACCGAGATCCTCGTAGAGCACGAGCTCGGTCGGCGTGAAGCAGTCGTGCACCTCGGCCATCGAGATCTCCTCGGCCGGCCTCGTCACGCCGGCCTGCGCATACGCGTCGCGCGCCGACGCGACGACCTCGGGGAACGTCGTGAAATCGTAGTCCTGCGACAGCGGCCCGGCCGCCGGCCCGGCGATGAACGACAGCGCCTTGATGAAAATCGGCTTGTCCGTGTACTTGTGCGCGTCTTCGGCGCGCACGACGATCGCTGCCGCCGAGCCGTCGCTTACGCCCGAGCAGTCCATGATCCCGAGCGGATCGGCCACGCGCGGCGACGAGCGGATCTGCTCGAGCGGAACCTCCTTGCGGAACTGCGCCTTCGGGTTTTTCGCGCCGTTCGCGTGGTTCTTGAACGCGATGCGCGAGAGAACTTCCTTGCCGGTCTCCTCGTCGAGCCCGTACTTCTTGAAATAGGCGGGCGCGAGCAGCGAGAACGACGCAGGCGCCGTCATCGCCGGAGAGGTGCCGTCGCTCGGCGGCGGAGTCACGACGAGGCCGGAAAAGCCCGAGTCTTTCAGCTTCTCGACACCGATCGCCATCACGCAGTCGTACGCGCCCGATGCCACCGCATAGCACGCGTTGCGCAGTGCCTCGCTTCCGGTCGCACAGTAATTCTCGACGTGCGTGACCGGCTTGTACTGGATCTTGAGAGGCTCGGAGAGCGTAAGGCCCGACAGGTTGCCCATGGTCCCGAGCCAGTACGCATCGACCTTGTCCGCATCGATCCCGGCGGACGCATACGCGGATTCGGCCGCTTCGATCAGGAGATCATCGAGGCTGCGCGTCCAGTGCTCGCCGAACGACGTGCATCCCATCCCGACGATCGCCACCCGGTCGCGAATTCCATTGCTCGCCATTTCGCTCTCCTTTCAAAAAGGGGACAGGTACATTTAAATTTTCGCTGGAAAATTCGACCTGTCGCTTTTCTCGTATCACCGCGCGGGGCGCGCTTTCCAGAAATAGTTATGAATGCCGTCGGCTGTAAACAACCGGCGGAACGTCATCTCGAGCGGATCGCCGATCGCGACCTTTTCCGGCTCGACGTCGGTCAGCTCGCTCTGCACGCGCCCTCCGCCTTCGAAGTCGATCACCGCGACCACCATCGGCGGTTGCGGCGTGAATGCGAGTCGATCGACCGCAAACGTCTTGATGACCGCCGTTCCGTCCGAGAACCCGACCTCGCGCATCTGATGCGACGCGCGGCACTGGACGCACACCTCCTGGGGTGGGAGATGCCGCGTCCCACATGCCGTGCACTCACTGCCGACCAGCGCGTATTTCCAGCGGTGCGACCGCAGCGACGGCGGGCCGGCCGGGCGCTGCGGATCGGGGCGCCGCGGCGGCTCGGTCTCGAGCGTGCCGCGCCATTTGAGAAAACGCGTGTACGGAAGGTCGGCGCGCTTCGACGCGACCCACTGATCCACTGTGCGCGCGGCGTTGCGGCTGGCGATCGCGTCGGTCACGCGCAGCATCATCGCATCGACGCCGTCGGACGCCGAGAACACGGCAATCCATTCGCCGGCCTTCGCGTTCTCGAGCGCGGTCGCGAGCATGAGCCCGACCTGCGCCGCGCCGGCGTGGCCGATCGTATCGAGTCGCGCGTCGACGACCTGCTCGGGCTTCAGTCCGGCCTGCGCGATGAACGCGGCCGACGCCCGCGCGTTGGGCGCGTCGACGATGACGTGCGCGATGTCGGCCGGAGCAACGCCCGCCGTCTTCAGCAGATTCTTCGCCGCACTCGCGAGCAGCGGCCCCCATCCCTGCGTCAGCGAGAAGCGTTCTTCCCACGACTTGGAGAACCGCTCGCCCGGAAGCCGCCAGCTGCTGAGGAACTCCATCGTCTCCGAGTACGTCGCGACGACCTCGGCAATCACACCGCTCGAGCCGAACAGGAAGGCTGCTCCCGCGTCCCCACCGCCCTGCTCGGCCGAACCCTCGGGAGCTCCGATGCGAATATCGCCCATCGTCGCGAGCGCCGTTCCTGCCGGCGCCGAAGCCATGGCCGATTCGTACGCGCCGATCATCGAGCCGAGGCCGGCGCGCAGCGAGCACGCGATGTCGAGCGCTCGCACCGAAGGCGGCAGGTCGAGCGCCGCATGGACGGTCGCGGCGTTGAGCTTCTCGATGTACGGCGGATCGGTCGTCGCCAGCGTCAGGCTGCGGATGCTCGCCCCGTCGTGGCCGCGAATGCAGTCGCGTGCCGCTTCGACCGCGAGCGTGACCGCGTCCTCGTCATACGCCGCCACCGCGCGCTCGCCCTTGCCGCCCGCGGTGCCGAGTGCCGCGCCGATGGTCTTGCGCACAATACGGTGAAACGGGACATAGGTTCCGAACGAGACAATGCCGGCCATCGATCACTCCAGAAACGAAAAAGGGGACAGGTACATTTAATTTTCCGCTGAAAATTTGAGCCTGCCCGATCCGAGGCTACAGCTGTTCGGGGTGCTCGAGGCGGTGCCGGATCAATGCCAGACCGCGCGAGACATAGAATCCGTCCTCGGTGCGCTCGTCGTACGTGTACTTCAGGTCGAACACGTCTGCCGCCACGATCTCGCCGGCGTCGTTGACGACCGGCACTTTCTTGAGAAGGCCGATCGTCAGGAACACGGGAATCGTCCCGTAGTCGTAGTTGTGATGATAGCACGCGTCGAGGCCGACGCTGCCCAGATTGGCGACGAACGCGGTCGCGAACAGCGGATCGTTGTCGATCATCGCCTTCGGAAAAAGATTGCGTTCGTTGAGCCAGCGGCCGATCCGGACGACGCGGGCGAGAACGAACGGCGGCATCTTCAGCAGAAGGCTGATCTCACGATCGGTGTCGGATTCCTTGCCGGAGCGGCCCATGAGCTGCGTATCCCACAGCGAGTCGACCATCTCCTCGAACGTCTCGTCCTTCGGAAAATTTCGCTTCGCGGTGTAGATGGGCGCGTCGTCGCTCATGCCGCGCTTGCCGGAGAACGACAGCCACACGCCGCGGCGCTGCCAGTAGCGGCCGCCCGCAACGAAACGGTTGACGCGCGGCCGGTCGTGAATGCACATCGCAAGCGACCGCAGCACCATGTGAAACACGGATGCCGGCCGCTCCGGCGGCCGCTTGGCGTTCAGACGCGCGAGGAACTCGATCGCCGGCGCGGCAAACACCTGGTCGCCGAAGAACACCGAGGATTCATTTCGCGACGGCATCACGAACGGCATGATGCGACGCACCGGATGCACGTCGGGAACAAGATCGGCGTCAGACCTGGAAAGTGGAGCCACGGAACCTCCGGGGGTCGTTCAGGCGCCGGCGGCGGCCGCGGCAAGCGAACCGCGCGCACGCGCGAGATCGTCGGCCCAGCGCTCCGAGCAGCGCAGCGACAGCGCGACGATCGTTTCCATCGGATTCACGCCGATCGAAGACGGGATGATGCTCGCGTCGGCGATGACGAGCCCGCCGAGGCCATGCACGCGGCCCCACGCATCGACGACGCCGCCCTTGCGGTCGCGCGACATGCGGGCGCTGCTCATGATGTGCACCGTCATCAGCTCGATGTTGTGGCGCTTGCGCGGCCGCGAGTCGATGCGGCGCAGCTCGTCGGCGCTCTTCAGCTCGGCAAGGTCGCCGAACGGCAGCAGCACCGCTTTGGCACCGGCCGCAAACATCTGCTCGGCCGACATGCGCACGCCGCGGTGGATGGTCTCGACGTCGCGCGGCGAGAGCCGGAAGCTCATCCACGGCTCGAGGTCGGGACCGAGGCCGACGCGGCCGACGCCGGTGTCTTCGATCAGGCAGCCGGCCGTCATCATGTAGTTGTACAGCGCCATGCGCTCGGCGTGCTCGCGCCCGAAGCCCGGAATGCCGGTCGCCAGGATTCCCGGCGGCACGCCCGCATAGGCAAGCAGGATTCCGTCGTCGAGAAACTGATGGATCTGGTGCGCCTGATGCGCTCCGACCCACGGATTGACGCGATCCTCGAACACGCCGACGACTTTTGCGTTCGGATGCGTGTGCAGCCCGCGTCCGACCTGGCCGCCGAAGACTCCGCTGCGCATCAGGATCGCCGGCGTCTGGCGCGCACCGGCGGCGAGCACGACGAGATCGGCGAAGATTTCGAACTCGCCGAGCTTGACGCCGGCTTCGTTCTTGCGACGGCCGCGCTCGTCGACGAAATGGCCGCGCACGCCGACCGCCTGGCTGCCGCGAAACAGCACGCGCTTGACCTTTGCGTACGTGAGCAGGTGCGTGCCTTTGGCGAGCGTGCGCGGAATTTCGGTGACGAGCATCGAGCGCTTCGCGCCGGTCGGACAGCCGAAGCCGCAATTGTTGAGGCCGACGCAGCGATGCATGTCGCGCGGGTTGTCCTCGACGCGCCAGCCGAGCTTCTTTGCACCGGCGACGAACAGCTCGTCGTTTCGTCCGAGCGTGTCCTTGTTCTGATACTCGACGTGCAGGATCTGCTGCGCGCGCTCGAAGTACGGCGCCATGGACCGCGCGTCGGTTGCTTCGATGCGGAAGTCTTCGCTCCACTGCGCGAGCACATGCTCGGGAGTGGGCCACGACATGCCGCCGTTGATCGTCGTCGATCCGCCGACGCAGCGTCCTTCGGCGAAAAGGATCGGTGGGCGGCCCATGATCGAGCTGGTGCCGGCGTCGCGGTAGAGGCGCTGCAGCGACGAGATCGGATCGGTGCGGAACGACTCGGTACGGTGGAGCCCGCCTTCCTCAAGCAGCACCACATCGTAACCGGCATCGCGAAGCTGCGCAGCAGCCGGTGCACCGCCGGCGCCGGTTCCGACCACGACGACGTCGGTCACATAACGGCGCCGCTTCGGGTCGCTGCCGAGGAAGCGGCCGTCTTCGACGTTCGGGTATTCGAGGTGGAACTCCGGCGGAGTTTCGTCGTGGACGTGATCGGCGGGAAGCGGCATCGCGTTCACGACACGCCGCCTGCCGAAACCGGCGTGCTTTGTTCGTTCTGTTCGGCGCGCTGGCTGGTGCGCGCGGCTTCGGCCGCTGCCGCTTCGCGCAGGATCTTCTCGCGCATCACGCGCGCACGGAACTTCACGCGCTCGTCCGCCCTGCCCTGCCAGTCGACTTCCATCGCTTCGAGGATTTTCGGGTGCTGGTAGAAGCACACGAACACCAGCGCGCGGACGCCCTGATAAAGAAGCGAGAGCGCGCTGCCCGCGCGCTCCCAGTGATGGATGTAGCGAGCCGCCGTCTCCTCGTCCATCGACGAGAACGTGCGGAAGCCCTCACGGAAAAGGAACGGACCGTACTCGAGAAGGCGAAGTCCGAGTGGAAAACCCAGGCGAGTGGTGGTCGGAAGATATTCGAGGAAGCCGGCCATCGAGCGCAGCACGTCGTCGTCGACGTCGATGTCGAATACACCGCCGCGCGGCCGCATGACCGCTACAGCGTGTTTGAGAATTCGCATCGAGGTGTTGCCGAGCACGTCCGGTCCTCTTCATTTTGCGCGCCGCGGCGTCGTTGCCCCCGGCACGTCCGCTGCTATGATCCCGGCCGCGCTCCGCACGAGCCGCGATCGCACGCAGGAGGCCGTTGATGTCACAGCCCGAGGCCACTCTCAAGGAACTCGTTACGCGAGCGCTGCCCGATCCGGGCGAAATTGCTTCTTTTCTGGACGGCCTGAGCCTCGAAGACAGAATCCGCGCAGTCCGCGGCATGCACGGCGGGAGCTTGCAGGGTGAGCTGTGGCGAGCCGTCGTCGGCGCGCCGCGAGTCCGCACCGACGAGATGGTCCCTCACGACTATCCGGCCCGCCGGCCGGTCATCTTCCACGGAAAGAACTCGCTGCCGGCGTTCACCGAATTCCAGAAGATCTGCTTCCGTCCCGAGGACTCGGGCGACGTCGCCTGGGGCTACAACGAAACCAAGATCCGCCCGTGGATCGGTCCCGGCTACTACGTGCTTCACGATACGCCGGACGCGCATCTCGGCGGCGCCGCCTTCGACTACACGCAGGTGCCGTCCGCGACGCTTCCCGCCTGGCCGCCGGTGCGAGGAAACGAAGGCGGCATCTCGCGGTTCATCTACGGCAACATGCTCGATTACATGCGCCGGGTCGCGTCCGAGGTCTTCATCGGATCAGCCGTGAAAGGCGGCAAAGAGATGAACAGCTACTTCATCGTCGTGCGTGAGCTGCTGAGCGTCTGAAAATAGGGACAGGTACATTTAAAAATCGTCAATGAATTCGCGCGGCGCAGAAAGGCTGGCGTGAATTTGCTGCGAAATCTTAATTGTACCTGTCCCTATTTCAGCTCGTTCGCGCTCCTCAGCAGCAGCACCATCGCGCCCACGCTCACCGCCGTCGCAATGATCATGTACGTGACGCCGAACAGCGAGTTCCTGCCGAGCTCTTCCGGCGACCGGATCGTGAACAGGTACATATTCAGCGGCACCCAGCCCGCGTAGAGAATCCCCATCGGCAGCGCGAAGCGCCGCGCGTTCCACAAGCCGTACGCGTAGGTCGCGAGGTATGTGCCGAACAGCGGTGCGACCAGAAGATCGGGCGTGCCGCGAAGACGGCGGCCGAGAAACACGAAGCCGTGCTCGGGCTTGAGCTCGAGGACTTTCGTGAAGTTCGAGAGGGCGAGGAGCGCGAACAGGACGGCGAAGGCGCGCAGGAGATTGCGGTTCATCGAAGCGCCTTCGCGCTTCGAGGTGCTACGCCGGCCGTTCCCCGTCGCGCGTCTTCATATGATAGCGCCGGAATTCTTTCGTGTAGACCCAGTCCCGCCATGGCTTTCCTTCCGGCGACTCCGCGTCGAGTCGGAACCCTAGATCGACGATCGTGCCCGGCTCCGTCATCTGCGCGAGCGCGGCAAACGCGCTTCGTACGATCTGCCCCTGCTCATCCGGACGGTTCGGGCGCCCGATCTCATTGCCCATAGGATAGTCGAGGAACGCGGTTCGCGGAGGTCGCACCTGTGCAGTGATGTCCATTCCGACGCTCATCGTAAGTGTCGGAACACCTGCCTCTTCGATTGCGCGCGCGACCAGACCGACGGTCTGGTGACAGACGGGTCAAGCAGGCACCAGGTAACACAGGTCGACGTTCTGCTGCTTGATCTTGTCGACGACGGGCGGAATCAGCTCCTCTTCGACGCGACGCTGCGAGTAGATGCCGCCCATGCACGTGACGGCGTCGGGCGCGAGCTCCTTGATCGTACCGTCCTTCACCATCTCCCGAAGCACGTCGAGAGGAAACACGCAGTTCGGGTCTTTCTCGGCATCGGACGTCGGATAGCCGAAGTGCGCGATCCGCACGCGCGACGTTTCGGCGCTCGTCGGGATGATGCGGATGGACGTGTCGTCCTTGAAGTGGAACGGCGGCTGGGTGTCGAGGTGGATGCCGCCGCTCGCGACGAGCGCGACGCGGCAGTCACTCAGCGGCTTCGTCAGCGGGGTCCACGGCACCGGCGCATCGCGGTTGTCGGTCCAGCGGTAGGGCGGGAGCGGGCTGTAGAGCTCACGCGTGCGGGAGATGTAGTCGATGGGCATGGGCTTTGTCCTCGCGCACTGTAAACCAGAACCGGTGACATGCGTAGTAGTGCGGTCTATCGCAGGACGGTTGCACCGGAGTAGGCTCGTGCCACCGAGCGGTCAATTCGTGTCTGCTCCGGACAGTGGTCGGCCAAATGGAGCCGAACCCAAAGAGGGAGACAGACCATGACCAGTGCCAATTCCGAGATTCTCGAGGCAGTCGACGTCGAGGTGCCCGTGCGCACCGCCTACAACCAGTGGACCCAGTTCGAGAAGTTCCCCGTCTTCATGCTTGGGGTGAAGTCGGTTGAGCAGATCGACGATTCCAATCTCCGATGGAAGATCGACATCGGAGAGGAGACCAGAGAGTGGACCGCCAGGATCACCGAGCAGACACCCGACAAGCGCATCGCATGGACGAGCACGAGCGGTTCGGCCAACGCCGGTGTCGTCACGTTTCACCGCCTCGCCGACGAACGCTGCCGGGTGACTCTTCAGCTCTCCTACGTCCCGGAAGGCATGATCGAGAATATCGGCGATATGCTCGGGATCGTGCGCCAGAGAGTCGTCGGTGATCTGGAGCGCTTCAAGATTTTCATCGAAGACAGCGGTGCTGCGACGGGCGGCTTTCGCGGAACGATCGAGGCGCCGAGCTGAGACGCGCATCGGCGGGGCGTCAGATCGGTGCTGATTGAGCCGCGTTCGTCGGTTCGCTATCCGCGCTCTACGAGGGCGACGCCAATCATTGCTTCACGCGTAACGAGCTCGGCCAGTCTCTCCTCGCTCCACCCGTCGGTGCCCGGCGGCCGAAGCGGAAGCACCATATAGCGGGTCTCCGCGGTGGTGTCCCAGACACGGATCGCGACGCTCTCGGGAAGATCGAGGCCCATCTCGCGGAGCAGCGGCCGCGGCTCGCGCACGACGCGCGCACGATACTCGGGGCTTTTGTACCAGTCGGGAGGAAGCCCGAGCACCGGCCACGCGGTGCACGAGCATTGCGTGCAGACGATGACGTTGTGGAGTTTCGGCGTGTCCTCGAGGACGACGATGTACTCGCCTTCGGGACCTGAATAGCCGAGCTCGGCGCACGCCGCGGTGCCGTCGGTGAGCAGGCGCTTTCGGTACTCGGCGTCGACCCACGCCTTCGCAACGACGCGCGCGCCGTTTCGCGGGCTCCACATCTCCGTAGCGGTCATTGTAACCGCATCGAGGAAGCCATTGGGGATGAGTTTCTTTTCGGTAAGCGCTTCGACGACCGCTTGGGCTCTTGCGGCCGGGGGCGCCGGTTCCTGGCGGTTGCGATTGCTCATGCACGCTCCAGATACGCGTCCCACAGGTCGACGACGACGGTTTGATTGCTGCCGCCCGCGTCGGTCCAGAGCTCGTGCGCCGCGAATTCGACGTGGTACGTGTGCTCTTTTCGGCGCGGCTGCCCATGAGCGGAGGCATCCGGAAACGAGAATGCCGGTGCGACGTGGACGACGGTGCCGCGCTTTCCGCGAACGTAGCGCGGTGCGCGGGTGTGACCGGCCGGATGCACGTTACGGACGACGACGTCGTCGCCGACGTGAAAGCGGGCCTGCGACTGCGCATCGAGCTCTGCAGTCGGCTTGTCGGCTACGGGGCGTGACAGAGGAAATGGCTTTCCTGCGCGCGCTTCGAGGTCGGCGTGCGTGAGCACGCCTTTCTCGACGAGGATCGTCGCGACCGCCGTCAGCACGCGCTCATAGTAGGTTGCCTGGAGGTAGTGCGCGGGATCCATGCGCTCGACCGCGTGGCGGTACTCGTCAGGGTTGTACGCGCGCAGCTCGGCGATGCTGAAGATGTTCAGCGCGAAGGCCAGAGCTTCCCAGGGTTCGTGGAAGACGGGCTCGTCGCGTTCGATTTCTACCGGGCCGAAGCCGTTCATTCCGCCGAGGTCGTGGATTCCGTCCATGTGAGGTCTCTTCGGTTGGGTCCCGTCGTCTTTCGCTGATGCTTCTTCTGCATACACGTTCTGTTTTCAGCCGTCGATTCATTCCCGACGTCTCCCTTGGCTGACCCCTGCCCCCTCGCTACAACCCGCCCATGCCCGAAATCATCTTCCACCAGTACGCGATGTCCCCGTTCTCCGAGAAGATCCGCAAGATCTTCGCGCTGAAAAACCTCGAATACCGCGAGGTCGACCAGCCGGCGTGGATGCCGAAGCCGCATCTTACGCCGATGACCGGCGGCTACCGCCGCATCCCCGTGCTGCAGATCGGCGCGGACATTTACTGTGACAGCGCGCTGATCGCGCGAAAGATCGACCAGCTGAGTCCCGAGCCGTCGATCTACCCGGACGGCAAGGCCGCCGCCGCCGAAGGCATGGCGATGTGGGCCGACAAGACGCTGTTCTTCTCGACTGTGCCGCTGGTGTTCACGGCGATGGCCGAGGTGATCCCCAAGGAGCTGTTCGACGACCGGCGCAAGATGTCGCCGCAGCTCAGCATGGAAGTGCTGAAGTCGGCGGTACCGGGATCGCGCGGTGCGCTCGCCTCGGCGTGTGCGATGCTCGACGCATCGCTGTCGAAGAACGCGTTCGTTCTCGGCGATGCGTTCAGCGTTGCGGACGCGGCGGTGTTTCACACGCTGTGGTTCGTGCGCAGCGACCAGGCGTCGGCGGGCATCATCTACTCGAAGCCGAGCCTCGCCGACTGGTTCGGCCGTGTCGAAGCGATGGGCAGCGGGACGCCGGTTTCGATGTCCGGCGACGAAGCGATGGAAATCGCACGCAGCGGAGAACCGGAGGACATCGACAGCTCGCTCGACGATGACCCGTCGGGACTCCGGAAGGGAATGCGCGTCGGCATCTGCTCGGACGATCTTCCGACCGACGTGTTCGTCGGCAAGCTCATCTGCCTGCGCGCGCACGAGATGGTGATCGAGCGCGAGGACCCGGCCGTGGGCCGCGTCGCAGTGCACTTCCCGCGCGCCGGCTACCAGGTGCGGGCGGTCTGAACGACGAAGGGGACAGGTACAGAAAAATGTACCTGCCCCGTTCATCCAACCCCGGGAAAGTCGCCGCCAGACAGTCCGCGACTTTCCTGGGTTTTTTTAAATGTACCTGTCCCCTTTTTTCAGCAGCGCTCGATGATGGTGGCGATGCCCATGCCGCCGCCGATGCACATCGTGATCAGGGCGGTTTGCTTGTCGGTGCGCTCGAGCTCGTCGAGGGCGGTGCCGATCAGCATGCCGCCGGTGGCTCCGAGGGGATGACCGAGGGCGATCGCGCCGCCGTTGACATTGATCTTGTCGGGATCGACTCCGCTCTCCTTGATGAACTTGAGGACGACGGCGGCGAACGCTTCGTTGACCTCGAACAGGTCGATGTCCTTCCACGTCATGCCGGCCTTCTTCAGCGCTCGCTCGGATGCGGGCGCGGGGGCAGTCAGCATAATGACCGGCTCGTCGCCGATCGTGGCCATCGAGATGACTCTGGCGCGCGGCGTGAGAGCGTGGTCCTTCACGTACTTCTCCGACGCGACGAGGATCGCCGACGCGCCGTCGACGATGCCGCTCGAGTTGCCGGCGGTGTGGACGTGCGGGATCGACTTCACGTTCGGGTAGACGTGCCTGGCCTTGTCGTCGAACGACAGCGTGTCGCCCTTCTGCACATAGCCGCCCATGTCGGCGAACGACGGCGGCAGCTTTCCGAGGCCTTCGAGCGTGGTCTCCGGGCGCGGGAACTCGTCGCGGTCGCACACGAGGTTGCCTTCGTAGTCGCGAACCGGGAGCAGGCTTTTCGAGAAGCGGTTCTCGTCCTGCGCGCGCTTCGCGTTCTGCTGGCTGCGCACCCCGAACCGGTCGCAGTCTTCGCGCGTGAAGCCTTCGCGCGCGGCGATCAGATCGGCCGAGATGCCCTGCGGAACAAGCGGATGCTGTTCGCGCAGATGACGGTTGTGCGCGTCGAGACCCGACTTGTCGGCACCCATCGGAAGCCGCGACATCTGCTCTACTCCGCCGCCGACGACCAGATCCTGCATACCGGAAGCGGCGCCCATCAGCGCGAAGTTGACGGCCTGCTGTCCGGATCCGCAATAGCGGTTGAGCTGCACGCCCGTCACTTCGTTCGGCCAGCCGGCGTCGAGGACGGCAAACCGCGAAACGACGCCGCCCTGCTCGCCGACCGGCGTGACGCATCCGGCAACGACGTCTTCGACGTCTTTCGGATCGAATCCGTTGCGATCGACGAGCGCCTTCAGGCACGTGCCGAGAAGCTGGTGCGGATGAAGCCCGGCGAGCGAGCCGGTCGCCTTGCCTTTGCCGCGCGGGGTACGAACGGCGTCGATGATGTATGCAGTGCCCATCGATGATCTCCTGTTGGAAAAAAAACGTAAGTTGAACGTGCCGGGTCAAACTGTCGGCGTCAGCACGACCACCGGAATCTCGCGCGACGTGATGCTTTCGTAAACCGCGTACTGCGGATTCATCCGGACCGCCGCGCTCCACAGTCGCGCGCGCTCTTCGCCGGCGGCAGTCGATGCCGTGGCCTCGAGCTTGCGCGGCCCGACCTCGATCGTTGCGCGCGGATCCGCCTTCAGATTCAGATACCAGACCGGATGCTTCTCATTGCCTCCGTTGGAAGCAATCAGCACGAAGCGTCCGCGATCTTCGAAGTACGTAAGCGGGCACGTGCGCATCTCACCGGTCTTGCGACCCTTCGAAGTCAGCAGAAGATTCTTGACGGGGCCGGTCTTGTGTCCGATGCGCCCACCGGAAAGCCGGTAAAGCCGCGTATGGACCTTGCCCATGTTCTTGTAGAAGTTGCTCTCGCCAACGTACTTCCAGAATTTCTGAGCCCCAGTCATGAAAGCCTCCGCCAAATCCAACTGACGCCGTTTTGGAGCGCGCCGGGGCGGGGGCGTGCGCGGACGCGCCTATGAGCGAAGCGAATCGAAGCGTACGCGCACGCCCCCGCCCCGGCGCGCGATACGGACATCCGCGACGACCTCGCGAGCTCAGACATCGTGCGGCAATCCAAGAAGCCTCTCGGCGATCACGTTCTTCTGGATATTCGGCGTCCCGCCGCCGATCACGTAGGCAGGCCACGACAGCATCTGGTGCTGCCAGCGCCCCTTGTCGACGACGCGGGGTGAATTCTTTGCGAGCCCGCCGAAGCGGCCTTCGATCTCGAGCGCAAGCCGCCCGATCTCGACCTCGAGCTCCGCGCGAAGCAGCTTGTTGACGGACGTCTCCGCACCGACTTCCTCGCCGCGAAGCTGCCGCGTGAGAAACCGAAGGCCAGTAAGACGCATCGCCTCGATCATCGTCTCCATGCGCGCGAGCCGCTGGCGCACGAACGGATCCTCGATCGCCGCGCGGCCGCTGCGCCGGCAGCGCTTCGCGAGATCTTTCAGGTCCTCGAGCGCATGCACCATCGCCGTGACTTCGGCGATCGAGCTGCGCTCGTTGGCGAGCGCGTGCTTGGTGACGTCCCAGCCCTGGCCTTCGGCGCCGAGCCGGTTCGCGACCGGCACGCGCACGTCGTTGAAGAACACCTCGGCAAACGGTGTCTCTCCGTTCATCGTCTTGATCGGCTTTACTTCGATGCCGGGAGAATTCATCGGCACCAGCACGCACGTGATGCCCTGGTGCTTGGATCCGCTCGAATCGGTGCGAACCAGCAGGATCATCCACTGCGCCCACATCGCGAGCGACGTCCAGATCTTCTGGCCGGTGATCACGTAGTGGTCGCCGTCGCGTACGGCCTTGCACTGAAGCGACGCAAGATCGCTTCCGGAGCCGGGCTCCGAGTAGCCCGTGCACCAGTGTTCCTCGGCCCTCAGAATCGGAGGGATGTAGCGCTGCTTCTGTTCTTCGGTGCCATACTTGATGATGCCGGGCCCTACCCACGCAAGACCCATGTACGAAAGCCCGAGCATCGGTGCGCGAGCGTTCCCGCACTCCTGCTTGAGGATCATCTGCTCGACGAGGCCGCCGCCTCCGCCACCGACTTCCTTCGGCCACGAAAATCCGACCCAGCCCTTCTCGTGAAGCGCCTGGTTCCAGGCGAGCAGCTTCGGCAGGCGATCCATCGCCGACTCGATGTCGTCACCACCCGCGCCTTTGTCGCCGCTCGGATTCTGCTTGGCGAGGAACTCGCGCACTTCGCGGCGGAACGCTTCTTCCTGTTCGGAGAACGTGAAGTCCATGTCAGAGCCCCTGCACCGTAAGCAGCCGTTCGTGATGGTATTCGACGCTGCCGTCGACGCTGCGGCAGTACCTGCCGCGCTTGTAGTAGAGGTGCGCGTCGCATTCCCACGTAAAACCAACCGCGCCGTGGATCTGGATTCCGTCTTCGCCCGCGCGATCGAGCGCGATCGAAGCGTACGCCTTGGCCATCGAGACGTGCGCGCGCGCATCGGGAACGTTGTCGACGGCCCAGGATGCAAAATAGACGAGCGATCTTGCCGATTCGACGTCGACGAAGATCTCGGCGAGCCGGTGCTTGACGCCCTGAAATTTCCCGATGTACTGGCCGAACTGCTTGCGCACCTTGGCGTACTCGGTCGCAAGCCGCAGCGCCGCATCCGCGGCGCCGACCATTTCGGCCGCGAGCGCAACGGTTGCGGCGTCGAGCACCTTCTCGAGCTCGCGCCAGACCGTGCCCGCGCCGCCGAGCCGCTGAGAATCGCTTACGCGAACGCCGTCGAGCACGACCTCGGCCGCCCGCGATGTCGCATCGATCATGCGAAGCGGCGTAACCGTGATGCCCTCGGCATCGCTCGGTACCGCGTAAAGGCTGATGCCTTCTTCCTCACGCACGGCGATCAGCAGCAGATCGACCGCCTGTCCCCACGGAACGAACATCTTCCTCCCTGTGAGGACCGAATCGATCGCCGTCGCCTCGACACCTGCCTGCGTCAGGTCGTCGCTCTCTTCGAGCACGGCGAGCGATGCGATGAGCTCGCCCGAAGCGATCTGCGGCAGCCACTTCTCCTGCTGCTCGACGGAGCCAAGCGCGGCGATGGCGCGCGCCGCGGCCGCATTCGCGAGGATCGGCGACGGACAGAGCGAGCGTCCCGCTTCTTCGGCCAGGATCACGAGGTCTTCCCATGAGCGACCGAGGCCGCCGAATTCTTCCGGAATCGTCAGCGCGGGCCAGCCGAGCTCGGCCATCTTCTTCCACAGACCGGTGTCGTGCGGCTCTTTCGACGCCATGATCGTGCGCACGCGCTCGAGCGGACACTCCGAGTCGAGGAAGCGCCGCACCTGGGCCTTGAGCTGTTCCTGATCCGAGCTGAATCCGAATTCCATGGCCGCGTTCCTTCCACCGATCTTTACTATTTGCAAGACCCTGCATATAAGCCCCGCGCATCTGGCGCGCGCAGCGCGCGCTTGCCGGCGCGCTCTGGGCGCGCCCTATTTTCACCGGAGGTTTTTGAGATGGCAGATTTCGGACTGAAGGGCCGCACCGCGGTCATTACTGGCGCCGGCGGCGGACTCGGACGTACCCATGCGCTCCTTTTTGCAAAGTACGGAGCCAATGTGGTCGTCAACGATCTGGGCGGTTCCTTCAAGGGCGAAGGCAAGGGATCGGAGATGGCCGACAAGGTCGTCGACGAGATCAAAGCTGCCGGCGGCAATGCGGTCGCCAACTACGATTCGGTTTCCACCGAAGCGGGCGCCAACGGCATCATCAAGACGGCCGTCGACACGTTCGGCAAGATCGACATCCTCGTCAACAACGCCGGCATCCTTCGCGACACGTCGTTCGTCAAGATGACCGATGCCGACTGGGATCTCGTGTTCGCGGTGCACATGAAGGGCGCCTACTACTGCACCAAAGCGGCGTGGGGCCACATGCGCGACCAGAAGTACGGACGCGTCATCCTGACGTCGTCGGCTTCGGGCATCTACGGCAACTTCGGCCAGACCAACTACGCCGCCGCCAAGATGGGCCTCGTCGGTCTCGGCCAGACGCTCGCGCTCGAAGGCGAGAAGTACAACATCCGCGTCAACATGATCGCTCCGGTCGCCGCGAGCCGCATGACCGAGTCGCTGATGCCTCCGTTCGTGCTCGAAAAGCTCAAGCCCGAGTGCGTCTCGCCGCTCGTCGTCTACCTCTGCTCGGAGAACGTCGACGTCAACGGCGAGCTCTACGAAGTCGGCGCCGGTGCCGTAGCGCGCATCGAAACCCTTCGCAGCAAAGGCCTCGCGATGAACCCCGACGAAATCACCGTCGAAGCCGTCGCCGAAGCCTGGACGAAGATCAACGACATGACCGACGCGCAGATCCTCCGATCGATCGGAGAATCGACCCAGACCACGCTCGCCCACTGCATGAGCTGATCGGAGAGAACAGACCACGCTGCGCGGCGTTGCCGGGGCGGGGGCGTGCGCGGACGCGCCTATGAGCGCAGCGAATCGAAGCGTACGCGCATGCCCCCGCCCCGGCGACGCCAACGCCACGCACCGGAATTACAGGAGAGAAGCCCATGTCGATCGACGTTCAGAAAGTCCTCGGGCAGGAGCTCGCGGAGATGCCTTTCGAGTGGAAGGAGCGCGACATCATTCTGTATGCGCTCGGTCTCGGAGTCGGCGTCGGTGAAGTCCCGACCAGCGAGAACGTGCTGCGCTACACGTACGAGAACCAGCTCAAGGCCATTCCCACGTATGGCGTCGTGCCGGCGTTCCCCGCGCTGACCGGCGTGCTGTCGGTTCCGGGTTTCGAGATCAATCCGATGATGATCCTGCACGGCGAGCAGACGACCGAAGTGCTGTGCAAGGAAGTTCCGACCCGCGCCGACACGCTGACCAGCGCGAAAGTCACCGGCATCTTCGACAAGGGCAAGGGCGCGCTCGTTACGCTCGAAGCAATCACGAAGGTGAAGGGCGGCGAAGACCTGTTCCGCAACGAGTTCGGAATCTTCGTGCGCGGCGAAGGCGGATTCGGCGGGCCCTCGGGTCCGGCGCCCGGCAACGAAGCGCCCGCCCGTGAACCGGACGCCGTCCGCGAGTATCCGACGATGCCGCACCAGGCCGTGCTCTACCGCCTGTCCGGCGACTACAATCCGCTGCACATCGATCCGCAGTTCGCCGCGTTCGGCGGATTCGACCGGCCGATCCTTCACGGCCTGTGCACGTACGGCAACGTCGCGCGCGCCGTGATCGACGAATACACCGACGGCGACCCCACGAAATTCCGCTCGATCAAGGTGCGTTTCTCGGCCCCTGTGATGCCCGGCGAGACCATCGTCGTGAAGATGTGGAAGGAATCCGCGACCGACATCCTGTGCGAGGCGTCGGTCAAGGAGCGGCAGCTCGCGGTCGTCAAGAACGCGCGGGTCACGCTTCGCTGACGGAGCCGCAGGCGCGTGCCGAAGGTCGCATCACGCAAGCCGCCCGGTCCGGCTCGCAAGCGTTCGGCCGCCGGACTTTCGACGAGCTCGAAGGCCCCGGCGGCGAAGCCGCGCCCGGCGCCGGCCGCCAAGACTTCGCCGCGGCCGGTCCGAAAACGAATCGCCGACGTGGCGGCCGACGACGCGCGTCCGGCGCGTCGCCGCAACAGAGAGCAGACCATCAACGACATCCTCGATGCGGCCGAGCGGCTTCTCGATCAGAAGGGTCCCGACGGTTTCGGCCTGGCCGAGCTCGGCCGCGCCGCCGGAGTTTCGTTCGGCCTGATCCATCATTACTTCGGCGGCAAGGAAGGACTGCTGCGCGAAGTCCTGCGGCGCACGCTGCGGCAGATGGGACGAGAGATCCGTCGTATCCAGGAGACCGGAGCGTTCTGGGACACCAAGGCGCCTGCCGTGGTCGTCGTGTTCGACACCTACCTTCGCAAACCCGGCTTTGCCCGGCTGATGGCGTGGGGCCTGCTCAAGGATCTGCTCGTCGCCGAGGAAGTCTCGCTCGAGGTCCAGCGCGACCGTGAGGCCCTCGACATGATGGTCGATCGACTTCGCGAAGGGATGCCCGGGGCAAGCCGCATCGACGCGGCTGCACTGACGACGCTGCTGACCAGCGCGGTGCTCGGATTCAACCTGCTGCGGCCGCTGCTCGTGCAGACGCGAGGCTGGAACGCGAGGTCGGATGAAATCCTTCGCGAGCAGCTTGTCCGGGCCATGATCTCGATCGCACGGCCGAAGTCCAACCGGGCCTGATCCGCACGATCGGGATGTGAGGGATGTGCGGGCGTTCAAGCCCGCCGAATTGCCGACAGGTGGACTGAATGCTAAGACCGACGGAGGAGTGGGAGCGGATGGCCGCACCGCGCGCAGCTGCCAAGTCCGGCCCTGATGTCTGACCAGCACGTTCCATGGAGGGATCGATGAAGATGAAGAGGATGTTCCTTGTGGGCTCGTTGTGCGCCGCCGCGCTGACGGCCGCCGCCATTGCCGAGGCCGCCGATGACGTGGTCGTCGAAGCTCCGGCCAGCAACTCGGCAGCCATCGCGGCGTCAGACGCCGCAGCTGCCGCGCCGAAGGACGAGACCGTCAAGCTGCGCGGCTTCTATGGAGGCGGCTCGATCGGAGGAAGCTTCTTCGAGGGCGGCGGGAGGCACTCGCGGATCTACAACCGCAGCAGCGACGACGACAACGGGGACGGCGTGCCCGATGCGTTCGACGCCGACCACATCAGCAACGAGAACAACTTCATGTGGACCGCGTTCTTCGGCTACCGGATGGCCGACTGGCTCGGCGTCGAGGTCGGCTGGACCGATATCGGCGGATTCAAGGCGTCGCACGACGCGAACCCGGCCTACACGAACGACCGCGACACCAAGATCAGCCCGTCGGTCAACGGACTGGAAGCACGCCTGCGGGCCTGGGTCCCGCTCGGAACCGACCGCGTCGCCGGCATCGGCGGAATCGGCGTCTTCGTATTCCAGTCGCACGGTAACAAGCAGTGCAGCGGCCGTGTCGCCGGAGTTTCCGACCCGTGCAACAAGGGTGTGGGCCACTTCGACCAGGCGCCGAAGGCGCTCGATCCGAAGGAGGACAGCGGCCAGGCACTCACGATCAGCGCCGGGCTTCAGTTCCGCGTGACCGACAACATTCTGCTCCGCACGGAGTATCAGCACTTCTTCTCGGTGCTCGACCAGGGCGTCGACATGGTCACGGCAAGCGTGGTCTTCGGGTTCTGGGATGTGTTCGGCCAGGGCAGAGCGGGCGGCAGCGACGACCTGGGTGGCGTGGTCGTCGAGTAGCTGGACATCAGCGATCTGCGGGGACGGCTGCACATCGTCGGCAGCGGTTCGCCGCACAAGGCAAAGGCCGCGGAGCGACGTTTCCGCGGCCTTTTCTTTTGTCGGCAGCACCCTCTGTTGGCGCACATCACGTGCGCGCAGCGAGAGTTGACGTCACCGCCCGCGTCGGACCTAATCTGCGCCTGGCCGAAACAATTCGCCGGCGCGCACGCGCGGACCGGCCCTTGAATCCATGGGGAGCTCTACTGGTATGAAGTCACGTTACATCGTTGCAACATCGCTTGGCGTCATGCTGCTGGCTGCATGCTCGGCCAACAAACAGTCGGCGTCGCACGCCGAAGGCTCGCACGAGACCGCGAAAGCCGAGGCGCCCGCCAAGGAGAAGGGCAATCCCGGCCGGCCCGCTCCGGCAGGCTCACCGCTGGCCAAGATCCAGGACGGAATGGCCGATACCGACGTGCGGCGAATCCTCGGCGAACCGGACAGCTCGAAGAGCTACATGACCGGCAAGCAGTTCATTCCGTACTACTACGGTCCGGATACCGGGCGCACCGAATACATCTACAAGGGTCTCGGCCGCATCACGCTGACGCGTAACCGCTACAGCGGCGGCCTCAAGGTGATCCGCGTGGACTACGATCCGAACATCTGACGCGTTCGTCCGCAGCAGCAGAACGGTTCCGGGCCGTTCCGCGGTTCAAAAAGAAAGAGGGCTGGATCATGACGATCCAGCCCTCTTTTTCGTTCCTCGACGGAACGGTTCGCTCGTCAGATCCCGTTCGCGCTGAACGCGATGCCGAGTCCTGCCTGCCAGTTCGGCGCGTTGTCGCACAGGCCGACACCGACCGTCGGGCGGATGACGAGCTCGTTGTCGCCGCCAACCCCGATGTAGATGTCCGCGCCGGGAATGATGCTGACCGGATCGTTGTCGCCGCTGCCTACCGCTTCGCTGGTGAAGTGCTCATGCTGGATTTCAGCCCGTGCGACCACCATGTCGCCGATTGGGACGAGCACGCCCAGGTTGTTGTCGAAGCGGTCGAACACGTCATCGGCGTCGCTGTTCGGCAGATTGTCGAACCGATGCGTGTCGGGATCCGTCGTCACGTAGTAGCCGGCGTGGTAACGGATGCTGGCCGGACCGGCCATCACGCCGACGGTCAGGAAAGGCTCGAAGCCATACGCATTGGTACCGAAGTGCGTTCCGTTGTCATGCCCGGCAGTCGGGAACGTCGCGACCAGTCCCGCACCGAACGTAAAGATGTCGGTACGGACCGGCATGACCTTGCCCCACAGCCGAAGGTCGCCGAATGCACTGGCACCATCGCCCGAGACGTGGTCCTGCTGAACGTAGAGGTACGGCATCAGCGCGCCGACCTCGAACAGGTCCTTTCCGTACGAGATATGGAGATCGGTATTGACCGCCTCGAAGTCTCCGGAATGGTCGTAGTAATGAATCCCGTACATCGAATCGAGCTCGACCCACAGGCCATGCGTCGTCTCGGCGTCTGTCAGGAAGCCCGCGAACTTGTGCATCGCGCGCGGAGTGGGTGGCTCCGGTGTCGGTACGGCTGCCGGCAACGGGGCCGGGATTTCTTCGGCCTGCTCGGCTTCACCGTATGCGCCTGCGAATGCGAACGTCGTTGCGCCCAGCATTGCGGACGCGAACACCACAGAAAAAAGTCCTTTCTTCATCGAAATGCCTCCTGAGAGCTTCCCGTTTTTGATTGTGCCGAATTTCGCATTCCGGCCGCGACAGTCAACTGACCCCTCGAGCTCCCCTTCGTTCGTCAGACGATGGTAGCAGTTTTATGCGAACACCACCGCATCCCGGGCAGAGAATTGCATGAAACCATGTTCACGGTGGTGAGACCTCGGTCACCGCGCCCGTACGACGCAATGGGGGGCGAGGTCTTCTGAACAAAAATGTGCAGCCCTCGATTAGTAGAACCGGTAGAGCACACCGAACGTGATCGGGACGATGCCGTAGTCCGAGCTTTTCCCGGTCGGCAGAAAGTAGCCGACGTCGGCCGAAAACGCCCAGTTGCGGGTCGCGTAGACCTCGAGTCCGCCGGCAAAACGGAATGCGACGTTCGAATCGCCCTTGTCGCCGCCGTTGTCCCTGGCGGCGTTCGACGGATCGACCTTGGCGTAATCCGCGCCAAACAGGGCGTACGGCTGGACGATCCCGTGAAACGGATAGAATTTGCCGTTCAGGCCGATCATCCAGATGTTGGTGTCGCCGGACCCGGCGTTATCGTCGAAGGCGAGATAGTGTTCCCAGTCCAGCTCGAGCGCGAACCATTCGTTGAAGCGGTAACCGCCCTTGACGTAGTAGCCCCAGCTGTCGTCGAATTTGACGCCGCTTACGTCGAAATTCTCGAAAGCATAGGCGCCGCCGGCCCCGACGAACGGTCCGGAGCGTCCATACTCCTGATCCGCCGCGCGGGCCGTAGTGGCTGAAGCCACAAGTGCGACGGCCGATAAGAGTGCTGCAATACGGGTCCACGACATGTGCGATTCCTCCAGTGGTCGTTTTCGGTCCGGATCGGAGACTGGTTCGCGAAACACGCCCTGCATCCGCCGCAGTCGCAAGCCGCCTGGCCCGCTCGACGCACTATATTCACCGCTGAAAAAGCGCGCAATGAAATGGCGGTCGGAACACCCCCGAAAGGCGATGCGAATTCCGCGAGGGTCCTCAGAGGCGACGCGCCGCAGGTGCCACTTCTTCCGAGAAGGCCTGCAGCTCATCGAGAAGAACCGGACCGAAGCTGAGGAAAATGAAATGCGTAACTCCGACCGCAAGGTAGCTGCGTACCTGTTCGAGACACTCGTCCTTGCTTCCGATCATGATGCGCTCGCGTGCCTGTTCGGGTGAAAGCCCGTAGGCGCGTGCGAGCGTGCTGCACGCCGAGGTCTGACGGTCGGAGTTGGTGCTGTAGCAGAGCGGCAGCGCAACGCTCTTCTCGATGGCGTCCGTATCGCGCCCCAGCCTGTCGCCGTGATCTCGGATCACGTCGATGAGCTCCTTCATCTGCGCCGGCGTTCCGAAGGAATTCCACATGTCCGCATGCTCGGCGACGATGCGGAGCAGCACTTTGCGGCCGGCGCCGCCGATCATCAGCGGCGGACCGCCGGCCTGTACCGGACCCGGCTCCGCGTGCGCGTCGCGAACCCGATAATGATTGCCGTCGAGCGAAATCCTCTCGCCGCGCAGCATGCCTTTGAGAATCCTGCACGATTCGTCGAGCGCGCCGAGCCGCCGCGGGATCGGCGGATATTCGATACCGAAACTGTCGTGCTCGAGCTCGTACCAGCCCGCTCCCAGGCCGAGGTTCAAACGGCCTGCGGAGATGTGATCGACCGAAACCGCCATCTTCGCGAGCACGCACGGGTTACGGTACGTGTTGCCGGTGACGAGATGCCCGATGCGCGCGAGCCGCGTCGCGTGTGCGAGCGCAGCGAGCAACGTCCAGCCTTCATGACAGGGCCCGTCCGGATCGGAGAAAATCGGATAAAAGTGATCGAAGAGCCACAGCGAATCGTAGCCCCACGAATCCGCAGCGACCCAGGTGTCGTGGAGCTCTCTCCACGTCATGTTCTGTTGAGCAGTCTGGATGCCGAAGCGGACTACCACCAGACTTCGTCGCGAACGAAATCGGGATTCGTGCTGCCGATGCACGTCAGCATCGTGCCGTCGGCGCTCGTCTGCGAGGTCTTGCTCGCACGCGCGGTGAGCTCGTAGAAATCCGCTTCGAGCTCGTCCTGCGCGGCCGGCATGGCGATCACGTGATACGTGGCCTGGGCCTTGCCTTCCTTGAAGTAGACGATCGTGCCGTCGTCGGCGAGCGTGTCGAGATAGCGCTGGAGCCGGCGTTCGCGTTCGTTCGGCATGTCGGCGCGCGGGATGTCGAAGGCGAGTCCGAATACGTGCGTAGGCGGAACGCCCGCACGAATCGTGTTCGCGTTGGCGTTGCTCGCCATCAGCTTCTTCTGGTACGTCCACGGACGCACCAGGCTGGTCACCTGCAGCGGCGTGAACGCGTTGCCTTCGGTGTCGCGCAGGTGTGCCGCGATCCTGTAGAGGAGCCCGGCTGCCGGCTTGGCAAGCCGGTAGAGCTTCGCGCGACGGGTAAGGTCGTGCTCCTTCTCGCCGACCGGCGAGTTTCCTTCCTTGCGGATCGAGATGCCGAGACCGATCGGATCGTCGGGCACGTCGACCAGCCAGCCGCGCGCGCAGGCCGCATCGAGCGCATCGTAGTCTTCCATCCACAGGCGCTCGACGACGTCGTGCGTGAAGATGCGGGCGAGCTGTTCCTTCTTGGTTTCTGCTTCGCGCGGTCGGGCGGATTCGAGTGCCAGCGGGCCGGCGCTCGACTGCCTGCTTGCGAGTTGCTCGCCCTGGCCTGCAGGGAGCGGCCGCTTGGCGTCGGCCAGTGCAGGTGCGGCCGGGCTCATCGCCAGTACCAGAGCCGCCGCGATCATGCTCGATTTTGCGTTCATCCCTCTACTACCCCCGAGACCACCCCGGCTGGCCCCGCCTTCACAGCGACCGAGTGTACCCGCCGTGTGACGTTTCGCAACGGAATCCGACATCATGGGCCATGGCTTCCCGCGTACTGAAGGCAATCGGCGAAATTGCCCGGCACTGGCCGGTCGTCAGGCGCGATCCTCTGGGCGCGCTCGACGTGCTGACTCCATCCGATGGCGTCCGCTGCATCGCCGACATCGAATACGGACAGCACGGTGGACAGCGACTGGACCTGTACTTTCCCAGGAACGGTCCCTCGCCCGCTTCCGCAGTGGTCTTCTTTCATGGGGGGCGCTGGAGTTACGGCCGCAAGGACGAATACCGCTTCGTCGCCCATGCGCTCGTCGCCCGCGGCCACGCCGTGGCGGTCTGCGACTACCGAAAGTATCCCGCGGTACGGTTTCCGTCCTTTGTCGAGGATGGCGCGGCGGCAATTGCGTGGGCGATGCGTCATCTTCCGAATGGTCCCGCGGATGGTCCCGGCCGCTCCGGTCACGGCGTCGACCCGAGGCTGATCTTCCTGATGGGGCATTCGGCGGGCGCCCATATCGCAGCCCTGGCGACGATGGACCGGCGCTACAGCGCGGTGCACGGAATCGAGCCCGATGACGTGGCCGGCCTCGTGCTGATGTCGGGGCCGTTCGATTTCTTTCCGATCAAGGGCGAAGAGCTTCGCGACATCTTCGGCCCCGCTGAAAACCATGCCGAGACGCAACCGCTGCGCTTCGTACGGCGCGGGCTGCCGCCGATGCTGCTCCTGCACGGACGCCGCGATCGCACCGTTCGCCCGCGCAGCAGCGCGATGCTCGCCAGCGCAATTCGCGAGAACGGCGGCGAGGCTCGCGTGATCTTCTACGACTTCGTCACGCACACGAACATCCTTGCGGCGCTCTCGGACCGGATCGGTTTTCTGGTGGCGCCCGCACTCGAAGACATCGGTGCGTTTCTCCAGCGAAGGATAGCCGAGATCACCTCGCCGCCGGCCGGCTGACCGTCAGTGCTTCATCCAGTCCGGCGAAGGCGCTTCGGCCAGCACGACCCAGGTGCGGCTGAACATTCCGCCGACGCGGGCAAACCCGCGAATGCCGAGCCCGGCGCGCCGGAATTCGCCTTCGATTTCCCGGCTCGACAGGTGATTGCGCGGAAACCGCGCCGGAAGACCGAGCCGCTGCCGGAGCCTTTGCCACAGGAAGCTCATGCCCTCGGTGTGGCAGTACTCGACGATGACCCAGCGGGTAGTTACCCGGCGCATCTCGCGCAGGGCCCGCAGCCTGCCCGTCCGCCGGACGTGCGGCATGACTCCGAGACACAGCACCAGGTCGAAAGACTGCGGCCGCAGCGGCAGCGCGCCGGCATCTGCACAAAGGACCGAAAACCCGGGCGCATCCGGCCCTCCGCCGGAAGCCCTCGCGGTGACGAGTTCGGCTTGCGAGCAGTCGAGAGCGACGAGGAAGGCGGGCTTTTTGGCCGCCAGCGTCGTCATCCAGCGTCCGTTGCCGCAGCCCACGTCGAGAATCGAGCGCACGTCGCCTGTCGCACGCAGAGCCCGTTCGACGGCCCTGCGCTCGTCCCGGTCAATATCCCGCCTTTCGCCTTCTCCCGGCCGCAAAACGCACCCCGTCCCCAGGGATCGCGACCCGAAACCGGCCGAGGAGAGCCAGTCCGGGCAACAAGTGGTGGATGGACCGGGAAGCTAACAAGCAGCCTCAAGCTGAGTCAATCGGGCATCCGCGAGTCGAGGCCCATCATGCGCGCGAGGATCAGCTTCATGACCTCGTTGGAACCGGCGTAGATCGGCATCGCGCGCACATCGACGAAATCGCGCGCGACCGGATACTCGGCCATGTAGCCGTAGCCGCCGTGGAGCTGGACCGCTTCGTAAGCGACACGGTTGGCAAGGTCGCTCATCCACCATTTGGCCATCGATACGCGCCGGGTGATGTCGGTGCCCTCCTCGAACTCGTCGATGACGGCATCGAGGAACGTGCGTCCGATCTCGACCTCAGTCGCCAGCTCGACGAGCTTGAATGCATTGTGCTGGAAGGAGCCGATCGGCGTTCCGAAGGCTTTGCGCTCTTTCACATACGGAAGCGTCTTCGCCAGGATCTGCTCGGCAGCCACCTGCGCGGCGATCGAGATCATCAGGCGCTCCCTCTGGAGGTTTTCCATCAGATAGCGAAAACCGTGACCTTCGGCCCCGAGCAGGTTCGCAACCGGCACGCGGCAGTCCTCGAAGAACAGCTCGGCGGTGTCCTGGATGTGCTGGCCCATCTTTTCGAGCGGCCGGGCCTTGAGGAATCCGGGCGTCCCGGTCTCGACGACGATCAGGCTGACGCCCTGCGAAGCCGGCGCCGCCGGATCGGTGCGGCATGCAAGGATGATCAGGTCGCAGTCGACGCCGTTCGAGATGAACGTCTTCTGGCCGTTGATGACCCAGCTGTCGCCGTCGCGCACCGCCGTCATCTTGAGATTGGCGAGGTCCGAGCCGACCGACGGCTCGGTCATTCCGATCGCCGTCAGGATCTCGCCGCTTGCGCACCCCGGCAGCCAACGCCGCTTCTGTTCCTCTCCCGCAAGCTGTTCGAGATACGGCACGACGATGTCGGCATGTACGGAGACGCCGGTCTGCAGCCCCATGAAGCCGG
Source organism: Candidatus Limnocylindrales bacterium (assembly GCA_035571835.1). Taxonomy (NCBI): domain Bacteria; kingdom Bacillati; phylum Chloroflexota; class Candidatus Limnocylindria; order Candidatus Limnocylindrales; species Candidatus Limnocylindrales bacterium. Next base: position 56,541 of record DATNBU010000042.1, read on the forward strand.
TGCGGCCGAGCTCCTCGCAGATGACCGCCGAGATGCCGAATCCTGCCGCGCTGCCGCCGAACGCTTCGGGCAGCCACGGGCACAGAAACCCGGAGCGGCCCATCGCCTGCCAGAACGAACGCGGCGTGCGGCGCTGCCGTTCCCATTCGCCGAGGTGCGGTGCGACCTCGCGCGAAAGAAACGACCGGAAATGCGAACGCAGCTCTTCGACTTCGGCAGTGCGCCAGGCAGCCCTGGCCATCAGCCGACCTCTTTCATCAGGGCTTCGTAGCGGTCGAGCATCGGCAGCAGCTTCTCGCGCGGCGCCGACGGCAGGCTGAACACCGCGCGCGCGACGCCGCTGTCGCGATAGCTCACGAGCTGGTCCTTGTCCGGCGCAACGCCGAAGACCGAAACTTCGATCGACTTCGGATCGCGGCCGGCAGCCGTCGCGGCCTCGGCAAGCGTGCCCATCTCGCGCTCGACGTTGGTGAACACGCCGATCGGAATCCATCCGTCGCAGTAGCGCACGACGCGCTCGATGCCCTTCGCCCCGTGCGCACCGAGAACGATCGGCGGATGCGGCTTCTGCACCGGTTTCGGGTTCGAGAAGATCGGATCGAAATCAACGAACTCGCCGTGGTACTCGGCCTTCTCGTTCGTCCAGATCGCTTTCATCGCTTCGATGCGCTCGCGCAGCACCTTCCATCGCTTCTTCGAATCGGTGCCGTGGTTGGCCATCTCTTCCACGTTCCAGCCGCCGCCGATGCCGAGGATTGCGCGCCCGTTCGAAATGCGATCGAGCGTGGCCACTTCCTTCGCCAGCACGATCGGATCGCGCTGAATGACGAGCGCGATGCCGGTGGCGAGTCGCAGCTTCTTCGTTACGGCCGCGCACGCGCCGAGCGTCACGAACGGGTCGAACGTATCGTAGTAGTGCTGCGGCAGATCGCCGCCGCCGGGAAACGGCGTGGCCCGCGATGCGGGAATGTGGGTGTGCTCGGGAAACCACAGCGATTCGAAGCCCCGCGCCTCGGCTTCGACCGCAAGCTCCGGAGCCGGCATGGCGTATTCGGTGACGAAGATGTTCAGGCCGTATTTCATCGCAGGCTTTTCTCCAGTACAGGGATGCCGAAAGGGCGAAACTGCATGAGCTCGACGGGCGAGGATCCAGTACCTGGCCCCCGGACAGGCAGCGGCGAACGTAAGCGAGCCCTTGCCGCAAGACAATCGCCGCAGGATCGGGCGCGGCTCTCACGCGTTAAGCCGCAACGCATGGGGCACAGAAGAAGGAGCATGCGATGAACATCAACGGGGAACCCGTCTACGTCGGCCGTGATTTCGGCGGGCGCGAAGTCGCAATCGATGCTGCGCTCGTCGAGCGTTATGTCCGCGCGCTCGGCCACCGGCTCGAGATCTATTCGGAGCTCGCCCCTGCCCTCACGCTCCATTCGGAATGTTACGAGAATCTCCAGTGGTACCTCGCCAACATCTGGGGAAACCTGCACGCCCGCCAGGAGTGGGAGCTGTTCGGCGAGGTTCCGCTCGGCTCGCACGTGCGGACGCGCGGATTCATCCGCGATCGCTATCGCAAGCGCGGGCGCGACTACGTGGTCAAAGAGACGTGGGTGCAGGACGCGGACGGAAACCTTCTCAGCCGCGGGCTGACGCACCAGAGCTTCCTCATCCCGCAGGAAGGAGAGCGTCCCGTCGCAGTCGACAAGGATCGCGAGAAACGAAGCGATCGCACGTTTGAAATCGGCGGCAAAGGCCGGGCACTCGCGCCGCTCGGACTCGCGGTGAGCGAGGACGTCTGCATGGCGTTTTCAGGGCCGACCGAGAATTACCATACCAATCGCGACGCGGCCCGCGCGCTCGGATTTCCCGACATTGTCGTTCAAGGAATGCTTCCGATCTGCCTCGTCTCCGAGCTGCTCACGCGCGAATACGGTCGTGGCTGGCTCGCCGGCGGCAAGATGGACGTCCGCCTCGTCAATGTCCTGTGGGCCGACGAGCATATCGAGGCCCGGGCCGAGGAAACCTCCGAAGTTCCAGAGGCCGGACGAACCCGCGTCCACCTCGACGTATGGGTCGAAAAGACCGACGGGACCCGGGTGATCGTCGGAACTGCGAGCGCATTGCGCTGAGCCTCCGCGGGCGGCTGCAATAAGGCGAAGCGCACGGCCCCGGATGCACTTCGGAGCCCATCGCGACCCCCGTTTCTGCTCAGATTTTGCATTGACTGTGCAACCTCTGGCGAATACTTTGCCGCCACACGGGCCCTGCTAGCGGGCCAGGGGAGGCCTCATGATTTCCATCCGACCGTTCGACCGCCTCGGACTGACCGTTTTGTCCCTGGCCGCAACGACCCTGCTCGCTGCGCCTGCGTTCGCGCACATCGACGCGCACTATCCCATTGCCGGCGGCTCTCTGAAGATGAGCTCGTCGAGCGATCCGAAAGACAACTATTTCAAGTTCAAGACCACCGGCCAGCTCGGGATCAACCCCGTCAGTCTCTCGGAAGACCCGACCGCCGAGGCATCGTCGCTGATCGTGCGCGGCACCGGCGCGTTCGCCGGCTCGACCGAGATCATCCACCTGAACTCGGGGAACTGGTCGCGGATCGGATCCGAAGAAAAGCCGAAGGGCTGGAAGTACGAGAGCGACGTCTACGACACCCACAGCGGCGGCATCACCAAGATCCAGATTAAGTCCGGCAAGACCACGGGCTCGCTGCAGATCCAGGCGAAGGGTTATTACTGGCCGTTCGACATCGTCGGCGAGCAGGATTCGATCGAGATCGTGCTGACGATCGGCACGTACGTGTTCTGCGCAGAGTTCTCCCCGACCCTCGAGGCCGACTTCAAGACCAATCTCGAAGGTGAAGTCGAGGCGAGGGACTCCAATCCCCCGTCGACATGTCCGAGGGTCTGCGGAAATGGCGTGCTGGACACCGACGAAGAGTGCGACGACGGCAACGCGGACACGAACGACACCTGCACGAACGAATGCGTCGGATGCAATCCCGCCGATGCCGTTTACGACACCACGTTCGAAGGCATCCAGCAGCTCATCTTCGATGCGTACGACTGCTCGAACGATGCGTGCCACGGCTCCTCGCAGCAGGGCGGCCTCGACCTGCGGGCCGGCAATTCTTACGCGTCACTTGTGGGCGTCACCTCGTCGATCGATGAGGAAAAGGTGCGCGTGTTCCCCGGCGACCAGGACGAGTCGATCCTGTACCTGAAGCTCGCCATGGCGACGCTCGACGGTTACGAGCCGCACACCGGCGGCACTCCGATGCCGTTCACCGGTACGCCCATCACCGAGGACCAGCTCGAGGCGGTCAAGCTGTGGATTCGCGGCGGAGCGTCGGAAACCGGCGTCGTTGCGGGTACCGCCGAGCTTCTCGGAAGCTGCCTGCCGCCGCCGACCCCGCTCAACATCCCGCAGCCGGAAGTTCCCGATCCGTCCGTCGGAACGCAGATGGCGATGCCTGGCTATCTTCTTCCTCCGGGCGAAGTCGAAGGATGCGTAGCGACGTATTACGACATCTCGGCGTCAGTGCCGGAAGCCGATCTCAAAGACTGTCCGGGCGCGTTCCCGGGCACGAATGAAACGGGTTACCGCGCGGGCAAGTGTTTCACGTACAGCGAGAACGACCTGTACCAGGACGCGCAGTCCCACCATTCGATCGTTCACATCTATCCGGGAACCCACACCTACACCGATTCGCGCTGGGGCGGATGGAAGTGTTACGGCGGACCGACGCCGGACGCGGTCTGCGATCCGTCGGTCGCCGATGCTTGCGGAACCGACGGCGTATGCGGGAGCAAGTTCCACAAGGGCGTCGCATGCCTGCCGACTCTGCAGGAGCCGAACTGGGCTCCGGTGGATTTCGACTCTTCCTCTGCGCCGCAGTTCTCGGGGTCGCAGGAGTCGACGGCCCAGTTCGCATTCCCGGCCGGTGTCTACAGCATGCTTCCGCTCAAGGGCCTGGTCGTGTGGAACTCGCACGCGTTCAACCTGACCACCGAAGATACGATCATGAATTCGTGGATCAATTTCACGTATACGAGCGACCAGACGTATGCGGCGCAGGGAATGTTCGACAACAACTGGATCTTCACGCAGAACGTGCCGCCGTTCCAGCAGCGCGAATATTGCGGGACCCATACGTTCGCCGAAGGAACCCACCTGTTCTCGCTGTCGTCGCATAACCACAAGCGCGGCGTTCTGTTCCGCTACTACAATCCGCCGCAGTCGCCGCCGAATGTTGCCGGCCCCTGTTACGCGCCGGGCGGTTCGACCAACGCATCGTGTACGCCGGGGCCCGGCTCGCCGTTCTTCACGAGCTACGACTACAGCGATGCGACCAACCTGCATTTCGACCCGCCGAGAATCTTTACGGGCACTGCGGCCGAGCGCACGGTCAAGTTCTGTTCGCTGTACGACAACGGATTCAACGATCCGACAACGGTCAAGAGGCGCTCGCAGTCTCCGGTACCCACCGGAAACCTGATCATCGGCGGACCGTGCGACGATGCGGACGTTGCGTGCCTGAGCGGCGCGAACAAAGGTCAGCTCTGTCACGGCAACGATTCGGAATGCCCGGGATCGGTCTGTGACGCGTGCCCGCTCAAGGGCGGCGTGACGACCGAAGACGAAATGTTCATCGCGCTGGGGACGTTCTACATCCCCTGACCGGTCGAAACGGCGGCTTGTAAAAAAGGCCGGGCTCCTCACGGAGCCCGGCCTTTTCTTTTGCGAATACGAAATCGGGGACAGACACCGATTTCGGATAATCGGTGTCTGTCCCGGATTTCAAGAAATCGGTGTCTGTCCCCGATTTACTCGTTCAGTCGAGTGGTGCGCGCAGCAGGATCTCCTGCACGACCGAGCAGCACAGCCGGCCGCTGCGGTCGAAGATGATGCCGCGCGCAAGCCCGCGCGCGCTCTCGGCCGCCGGCGAATCCTCGACGTACAGCCACCAGTCGTCGACCTTGAGCGGGCGGTGAAACCACATCGCGTGATCGAGGCTCGCACACATCACGCCGGGATCGCTCCAGTGCACGCCATGCGGACGCATGACGGTCTCGGTCAGCGTGTAGTCGGACGCGTAGACGAGCACGCACGTGTGCAGCAGCGGATCTTCGGGCACGACGCCATCGGCGCGCATCCAGATCATCGAGCGCGAATCGGCGCCCTTGTGCGGCTTCCATCCGGGCGGATCACACCAGCGGATGTCGATGGCCCGCGGCTCGACCGCCTGCCGCGGCAGCGCCCGTCCGTAGCTCGCGAGCCGCTCGGCGTTGGTCGGCAGCGTCTCCGGATCCGGCGCATCGGGCATCTCGAGGCCATGCATGAGGCCCGGCTCCGGCACCTGGAACGACGCCTGCAGATTGAAGATCGCCTCGCCGTGCTGGATCGCGACGACGCGCCGGGTGGTGAACGATCGCCCGTCGCGAATGCGGTCGACGATGTAAAGGATCGGCACCTTCATGTCGCCGGGCCGCAGGAAGTACGAGTGCAGCGAATGCACCGTGCGCCCGGCCGGTACCGTGCGCGCGGCCGACATCAGGGCCTGCGCCGCAACCTGCCCTCCGAACACGCGCTGGCGCTGTTCGTCGGGGTTGTGGCCGCGAAAAATGTTGACCTCGAGCTCCTCGACATCGAGGAGTCGGAGCACGTCGTCGAGCAGGGGATGGGCCAAGACTGATTCCCTGCCCTCTACCAGCTCGTCGAGAAGCCGGCGTCGGGAATGTCGAGCGCGCTTCTGTCGTTCGACGCGATCGCCCGGCATTTGGCCAGCACGTTCGGAAGCACGAAGTTCGCGTAGAATTTTCCCGACATGACCTTGCCCGCGTAGAAGTCGAACTCTTCCTGGCTCTGGCGTTCGTCCTGCGTGCGCTCCTCCTCGGCAATCACCGCGGCTTCGAGCAGCAGGTGCCCGACCGTCACTTCGGCCATCGCTTCGAGGAACGGCGAGCAGCAAAGCGTGAGCTGATCGAGCTTGCTGCTCATCATGTACTTCATCAGGTCGGCGCCGGCCTCCTGAAGCGCCTGCGCGGCTTCGCCGAGCAGCCGTACTTCGTGTCCGACCGCCGGATCGTTCGAGTAGCGCTCGACGAATCCCGTCAGATCGCCGACGAAGTCCGCAAGGTCCTGGCCGTGCCGCCCGCGCAGCTTGCGCACGACGAGATCGAGCGCCTGGATGTGGTTGGTGCCTTCGTAGATCGAAAAGATCTTCGCATCGCGCAGGTACTGTTCGACCGGATTGTCGGTCACGTAGCCGGCGCCGCCGTAGATCTGCACCGCGAGCTCGCAGATGCGGAAGCTCTGATCCGAGCAGTACGCTTTTACGATCGGGGTCAGCAGGTCGACGCGTCCCTGGTAGAACGCCGCTTCGTCGTGCTTGCCTTCGGCCGCAAGCGCACGGGCAAGGTCTTCGTTGAACGCGAGCTTGACGCAGAGCGCGCGCATACCTTCGATCTTCGACTTCATCTCCAGCAGCATGCGGCGAACGTCCGAATGCTCGATGATCGAAACCCGCGGCGCATTGGGATCCTTGAAGCGTTTGACGGACGAGCCCTGCTTGCGCTCGCGCGCATACGCGAGCGCGTTCAGATAGGCCGTCGACGCGACCGCGAGGCCCTGCACACCGACCGCGATGCGCGCGCCGTTCATCATCTGGAACATCTGCTTCATGCCGGTGTTCTCGGTGCTGCCGCAGAGATAGCCGATGGTCTCGCCGCCGTCGCCGAAGTTCAGCACGGCCGTCGTCGACGACTTGATCCCGAGCTTGTGCTCGATCGACGTCGTCACGACGTTGTTGAACTCGCCGATGCTGCCGTCGTCGTTGACGCGGAACTTCGGCACGATGAACAGCGAGATGCCGCCGGTTCCTTCCGGAGCACCCTCGACGCGGGCAAGGACCATGTGGACGATGTTCTCCGACAGGTCCTGGTCGCCTCCGGAAATCCAGCACTTCGTGCCGGTGATCCGGTAGCGGTTGCCGTCGATGCGAACGGCCTTGGTTCGGGCCGAGCCGACGTCCGAGCCGGCATGCGGCTCCGAAAGGCACATCGTTCCGGAGAAGCGGCCATTCTGCATGCTCGGAAGGAAGCGTGCGCGGTCCTCGTCGAGCGCGAAGTTCGCGATCAGCTCGGCCGAGCCGTGCGTAAGGCCCGGATACATCGTGAACGCAGTGTTGGCGCCGGACTGCAGCTCGGCCAGCACCACCTCGATCGACGACGGTCCCTGGAAGCCGCCGTGCTCGAGCGTATGCCGCCAGTTCGGAAGCCCCATTTCCCAGAGCGTCTTCCAGGCCTCGCGGTAGCCGTCGGGCGTCGTGACCTTGCCGTCCACCAGTTTGCAGCCGAAGCGGTCGCCGGTCTGGCTGAGCGGCCCGATGACCTCGTTGCAGAACCGGTAGGTCTGGTCGATCACCTGGTCGCACTCCTGCTGCGACAGGTGACCGAAGAAGTTGGCCTTCGGGAAGCGTTCCGCCTCGAAAAGCTGCTGGACCTTGATGTGCTCGTACAGCGTGAACTGGATCGAGCGGAGATCGGCCTTGAAAAAGTTGGTTGCGCCGTCGGCCACGCCGATGGTCCTCCTGTCCGCGGCCGGCAGGCTCTGCCTCGGCCGTTTCGGGTTCTGATTGCCTCGCCCGTTATGGGTCGATGTCCGGCCGCGGTGCCGGTTACGCCGGTCCCGCGGGGCGCGGGATGGTGGTTCAGGCTGGATGAGCAATCAAACGTCTTTACGCACCGCGGCACGACCGGTGCACTACGTCCGAAGCAGCGACCACTCGGCAGATTCCCCCTTGCGTGAGGTGGCCTGACACGGGAGACTCCGGCGCTTCTTACTCCGTTTCGGGCAGACGACTGACCTTACGGCAGACAACCAGACCAAGAGGATCAACCATGCGCCAAAACATACTTTCGCTTACGGCCGTGCTGGCCGCAGCAATTGTGATGTCGTCCATTGTGATGGCGTCCTCCGTGGCGAATGCCACAACGGTCGACGTCCAGTGCTGGCACGGACGCAAGCTGGCGAGGTCCCAATACGAACGGTGCTTCTACCGCATCAGCGATGCGAGGAAAGCAGAGCGGTGCCTGGCGAGATACTACGAGGCGTGGTCGATGCTTCAGACGCTTTCGGGGACGCCTTGCGACGACGTCCGACTCGTCGACAACCTGGACGGTACGGTAACCGACAACTGGACGGGTCTCACGTGGGAGAAAAAATCCAGCCTTGACTCTGTCGTCAACGAATCCGATCCGCACGACGCCGACAACAGCTATACCTATTCCAAAGAGGACGCGGATCCCACGAATGAGGACGGGACGGTTTTCACGTCGTTTCTCGCCGCGCTCAACGAGGGAGCAGGTTTCGCCGGCAGCAGCGGATGGCGATTACCGACACTGGCGGAGATCTACACGCTCTTTACGCTCGTTGATGGGGAATGCCGTACCCCGCCCTGCATCGATGCCATCTACGGACCGTACCCGACGCTGGATTTATCGCTTTACTGGTCATCGAGTACCATCCTGTTCCAAGGCAACCAGCTCGGCGGCCGTGGAGTCGCAGCATCCCTTGCGAACCCCACCACATCCGGGTTCACGAATTCGGCCAAAACGGGAATCTTTCTGGCACGTGCCGTGCGCGGAGGTCTCGGGCCGCTGTAAATCGGGCTGGTCGCCGGTCAGCCCGAGCGCATCACAGCGGCGCAGTGCTGACCGGAACGGCCAGGATCAGCCGGTCGCGGCCCCGCCGGTCAGGTCCCTCGTGATGTTCTTCTGGTGACTCTCGAGCGTGCCGCCGCCGATCTCGTTCAGCTTCGCGTCGCGAAGGAAGCGCTCGACCTTGTACTCTCGCGTGTAGCCGTACCCGCCGAGCACCTGCATCGCCGCGTCCGCCACGCGCTTGGCCATCGGCGCCGCGAACAGCTTGGCCGCATCGGTGCCGAGCCGGTTGCGGCTGCCGGGACCGACGCGCGCCGCCTCGCGATAGACGAGGCACCGCGCAGCCTCGAGGTCCGCGAACGATTCGGCGATGTAGCGCTGGATCTGGCCGAACTCGGCAATCGGTTTACCAAACGCCTTGCGCTCGCCTGAGTAGCGGATCATCTCCGACAGGCAGCGGTCGGCGATGCCGAGGCTCATCGCCGACAGGCAGAGGCGCTCGATCTCGAGATTGCGCATCATGCAGGTCACGCCGCCGCCTTCTTCGCCGAGGCGATTGGCCACGGGCACTTCGCACTGGTCGAAGACGAGCTCGCACATCGTCGACGCGCGCATCCCCATCTTCTTGATCGGCTCGCCGGCCGAGAATCCCGGAAACCCCTTCTCGACGACGAATGCAGTGATGCGGCCGCCGACTTTCGCATAGACCAGCAGGCAGCCCGCTTCGTATCCGTTGGTGATGAAGATCTTGCGGCCGTTGAGAATGTACGCGTCGCCGCGCCGCTCGGCCGTCGACTGCATGCCGAGCACGTCGGTTCCGGCGGCGGGCTCGGTCATGCCCATCGCGCCGATCACTTCGCCCGACAGCACACCCGGCAGCAGCCGTTCGCGCTGCTCATCGCTGGCCGCATGGAAGAAGTTGTTCACGAACAGCAGATAGTGCGCGAGGTAGGCCAGCGTGAAGCCGGGGTCCGCTTTGGCCATCTCGTGGTGCGCGATCACCGCCGCCACCGCATCCATCCCCGCTCCGCCGTGCTCCTCCGGAATGGTAAGCCCGAGCAGCCCGAGATCCCCGCAGCGGCGAATCAGCCCGACGTTGAGCACGCCGTCCGCATCGTGCTGCTCCGCCTGCGGCTCGATCTCGTTCTCGGTAAACCGCCGCACCGTCTCGCGCAGCATGGCGTGCTCGGGAGTAGGCGCGAACAGCAGGTTTTCCAAATTCGAATAGGTCGTCATCGTCGCTGTTTCTTGCGTGCGCTGCTCAAAGGCGCAAGCGCCACGACCAAAGTGAACGATCTACCTCAGCCGACTTTGCAGAAGGGTCGAGATGCGAGGCGGAGCCCGCGTAAGCGAGGGAGGCGTACTTCCCGTTCGCTGACCGAGCGTCGCGGCGACAACGAAGCAGATCGGCCCTTATGCGAAGTCGGCCCAGCGCCGAAGCCTCAGCGCCGCAAACCAGGATCGGCGCCGCATCGAAGCCTCAGCGCAACGCCACAAGCGCCGCGCCGAGCCTCAGCGGCGGGCAGCGCGGGGACGGACGGTCTGCGAGGGTTCGTCCGAGCCCGGCATCGGCGAATACGTAACCCGCGAATTCGGCGGCACCGACTCGGTGAGCCACACGTTGCCGCCAATGATCGATCCGCGGCCGACGACCGTTTCGCCGCCGAGAATGGTCGCACCGGCGTAAATCGTCACGTCGTCTTCGATGGTCGGATGACGCTTGCTGTTGCGGATCAGCTCGCCGCACTGATCGCGCGGAATCGACAGCGCGCCGAGCGTGACTCCCTGGTAGATCTTGACGCAGTCGCCGATGATGGTCGTCGAACCGATCACGACGCCGGTGCCGTGGTCGATGAAGAAACTCCGTCCGATCTTCGCGCCGGGATGGATGTCGATGCCGGTCTGCGTGTGCGCGTATTCCGAGATGATGCGCGGGATCAGCGGCGCGCCGCGCACGCACAGCTCACGCGCCAGGCGATAGCACGTGATCGCTTCGATCGACGGATAGCTGAACACGATCTCTTCGAGACTCTCGGCGGCCGGATCGCCGTCGTACGCGGCCTGGAGATCTTCCTGCAGCTCCGCACGCAGCCGCGGGATCTCGTCGAACATCTCGAGAACCACCGCCTCGCTCCACTCGATGTCCTGCGCCTCCGGCGAGCCGCCGTGCTTGCGGCGGTAGACGACCGCCCGCGAGATCTGCTCGACGAGGATTTCGAACGCCTCGTAGATGTGCTCCGCGATGTGGTGGCCGAGATTTCGTTCGTTGAGGTCACGGGTTGCGTAAAAACCCATGTAGATGACGTGCTTCAGGTGCTCGACCGCGTCGACGACCTTGCGCTGGTTGGGCAGAGCCGCGCTCTCCAGGCTGTCGATGCCGCGACCGCTGCTGTAGCTGTCGGCCACGTGTCGCACGATGCGCTCGAGCTCCGAATAGCTGTTTGGACTGGTTCGAATCTTGGCCATGACTGGTCCGCTTCCTTGTCTGTGACCGGATCGAGCCCGGACGTTTGCGCTCCGGCGAGTCCGCGAGCCGCAGAGTTGCAGGAGTATAGAAAGATCGATGCCGGCGCGATACCGCAAAATGACCGACCCGGCCGAGCGGGGCGCCGCGACCCGCGCAGCGAAGTGCGCGCCGCCACTGGTCAGGATCTAAACGGTCGAACGCCCATTGAACCGGTTGCGGCAAGCTCCGAAAGCCGATCGCCTTCGAGCCGGTACGGGATCCAGCCCGTGACCGGCCGCGCACCGAGCGAATCGTAGAATTCGATCGCCCGGCGATTCCAGTCGAGCACCGACCATTCGACGCGCCCGCACTCGCGATGGACCGCGAGCCGGGCAAGCTCGACGAGCAGCGCCTTTCCAAGACCCTTTCCCCGCGCGTCGGCGACGACGAACAGGTCTTCGAGAAAAATGCCCGGTCTGGTGAGGAACGTACTGTACGTCGTGAAGAACAGCGCATAGCCGGAGCGCTCCCCGTCGAGCTCGGCGACGAGCAGCTCGCAGCTCGGCTCGGCACCGAACAGATGGCGCGCGAGTGCATCTTCGGTGGCATGGAAATGCTCGAGCAGCTTTTCGAATTCGGCGAGCGCGCGGATACAGGCGATGACGAACGCGACATCCGACGGCGCACCCGCTCGTATCTCGATCACTGGCGGGGCCCCCGGGACTCGACCCGCCGAGCCGCAGGCTGGCCGTCGGCGATCACCCGAAACTTGAGGTCGTTGTATCCGAGCGGCTCGACTTCGATGCGAAGGTCCTGCACTTCGATCACCGGATCGGATGTCGGGAACTGCAGCGTACGCTCGAAGGCAGCACGATCCGAGCTGTCGCGGCCGTACTCGCGGTACGTGAAGGTCATGAGCTCGCCGCGCGGAGTGTCGCGCGTGCCGGTGAAGATCAGGTCGAAGCTGAGATAGCCCGGTCCCATGTAGACGAAGCGCTCGACGCTCTCGAACGAGAACAGCGGCGTACTGACGTTCATCTGCAGCTCCGGGCTGAGCAGATCGAGCGGCACACGCCCGAGCGCGACGCCGGCCGACAGGTCGTCGCGCCATGCGACGTATTCCCCGGGCCGAAGCCGCCCGCTCGTATCCACGAGCAGCACGACCTCCGACTGATTGTCCGGAGTCATCCGCACCGCGAAATACTTGGCTTCGGGAAAGGTCGCGGCGGCGATGACCTCGAAGACGCTGCCCATCGATCCGTGCACCGACGAAAGCGGCGGATCGGTGCACGGCGAGCCCTTTCGCGGCGCGAACATCCGCCGCCGGCAGAGCTGCGCGAAGTCGCGCAGCGCCGTGGCCTTGCCCACTTTTTCGGTGATCGAGTAGTTCTTGATGCTCACGACGGGCGCGCCCGTGTGGATCGAGTAGGTTTCCCCGAGCCGGTAGCTGCGCGTGAAGATGTCGCGCCGCACCGGTGCGAGCGGCTGGAGCAGGAGCTGGGACGACGACGCGACCGGCTGCGCGGCAACCGGCTCGGGCGCCGGCTTCGGCAGGAATGTCGCGCTGAGACTGTGCGACACGTCCTGGATCTCCGAGCATCCGCTCGCGAGCAGGCACATCGCGAGGCAACCAGCCAGGAGGTCGACAACGACACGCAACGGACTCGGGCTCATTCGGCCATTTATCGCGGGCTCTTGCAGAACGTCAATCCGGCGAGCGCAGCGGTGCGGCTTTGAACCTGGCCTGCGCACGCGTAGGAGTCGCTCATGATGGATCAGGATCTTCGCCATCGGTCGCCGGGCGCTTCGCTCGAGACGCGGCCGCGCGGAAACCGGCCGTGAGACGAGCAGCCGTCGCGGCCTCGTGCATCGCTGTGGCCGCGGTCGCATTTGCCGCCGTGACGCTCGTCGCCCTCGAAGGTCGCGCGGTTGCGGTGCTGCATACGACCAGCGCAAGCGGCGACGAACGCCGGACGCGCGTATGGTTCGTCGAAAACGACGGCGCGCTCCTCGTCGAGTCCGCTACCCCGGATCGTCCGTTCTATCTCGATCTCCAGCGTAATCCCGATCTTGTCGTCGAGCTTCACGCCGGTATGTTCGATCGGCAGCCCAGGATACTGCACGCGCGCGCCGAGCTCGTCCCCGATCCGCAAGGTCACGAGGAGATCCGCCGCCTTCTCGCCCAGCGCTACGGATGGGCAGACAAATGGATTGCAGTACTCGCTGACACTTCGATGTCACGCGAAGTCCGAGTGGTCCCGGATCACTTCGAGAGTGGGGCCGGACGTCGATAAGGGGCCATCTGCCGCGTTGGATTTCGCTTCGTTCGCTACAACGTACGGGAGCGAGCCGCGAGACATCGAGTGGCGAGCGCCTTTGCTCACTACGCGAAATCCGCCTTGCATCTGACCCCTTCTCGACGCCCGGCTCGTTTCGCTCGGGCTCTCGTCGCCTGGTCGTCAGACGCGGCCGAAGATTTTCCGGAGCTGGCGGTGGCGGTTGGCGAAGACCAGCTCGTAGATCGGCTTTTCGATGTGGCCGAGGATCGGGATGCGCGGCTCGAAGCGGATGCGGTCACGAAGGGTGCAGCCGATCGGCGCGGGTTCGACGATGCGTTCGTGCTCCCAGACGCGCTGCGTGAGCATCGACGAGCGTTCGAGGAAACGGCGGCCGCTTTCGAGCTCCACGAGGACGAGGTCGTCGTAATCGATCGGAATCACGCCGAACGCGAAAATCCAGCTTCGCAGGATCTTCCGGCCGAGCACGACGCTTTCGGCATCGAGCGTGCGGATCGATGCGGGCGCGGTCATGCGGGCGAGCGGCGCAAGCTCGCGGTTGACGCCTTCGAACGTGGACGCGTGCGCCCACACGTCGCTCGCGTCGGCGCGCAGCCGGCTCTCGACCGAAAACGTGAACGATCGCGCGGCCGGTGCAGAAGTGTCCGCCGGTGACATCTCAGCGCCTGAGCTCGGTCAGCTTCGGCTCGGCGTGCGTGTCGCCGGGCTGTCGGGCGGGCTTCCAGTCGACGTAGGTAACGAATCGCGGGCTCGCATGCTCGCCATGCTCGTCGAACACCACGGCCTCGACGTCGCGAGGCTCATCGAGCAGCACCAGCGCGCCATCCGGATCGACGACGAGAGCCGTGCTCCACGCTTCCGCAATCGCAGCGTTGCGGGCCACGACCGTGGCCTGCCGGTCGCTTTCGACGAAGCGGCCGCTGCGCGGATCGACGATCGGCGGCCGCGGATCGTCGCTGCGGCGATGCGCGCGCGCGGTCGACATCGACATGTCGCGCAGCGCGACCGACCCGGCCATCGACCTTCCGCGCGGCACCCACACGCGAACCGGAGGTTCGCCGGCCGGCGGTCCGATCACGAGCATCGTCGTATCGGCGAATGCCAGCAGAGCCGACGTCGTTCCCCCTGCCCTCAGCGCGACCGCCATTCGTTCGAGGACGTAGCCGCGCACGATCGCGGAAAAATCCACCGACATGCCGGCGCTCGGCAGCTCGACGCGATTCGGAGGATGAAGCACGATCTTGTCGGCGCCGACGAGCGACAGCGCCTCGTCCATACTGAAGCTCCCACCTGCGGCAGGCGGCTGGCTGAAGCTTCCGCTCGCAGCCGGCGGCTGGCCGAAGCTTCCGTCTGCGGCAGTGTGCTGCTCGCCGGGCGTCGCCGTTTCCGGACGGGCCGGCTGGCGGCGGCGCAGCAGCGGACCGATCGTCACGTCGAAAGCGTCTCCGGTCGAACGGGTCATCACCTGCGACAGCGCCAGCAGCCGATAGAGATCGAGCGGCACGGTACGCACGCCGAGCCCCGCGCTCGCATTGAGCTTCCCGACGTCGTTGCCCTCGTTGCCCGGCATCAGCTCGGACTCGAGCACGGTCGCAACCGAGATCGCATCGCGGATACGGTTCTGCCCGGTTTCGAGATCCGGGCTGTCGACCGTGATCTCGAGCGACGCTCCGAGCAACGGATGGGTTTCCTTGACCTGTTCGGCACGCGCCGGTGCGCCGATGCACAGCAGTCTCACGGCAACTGCAGACGCGAGCGTCATCCGCGCGAGAGTCGTCCGCACGAGACTGATCGGGATGATGCGCGGTCGCCGCGGGATCGCGCGCGGATTCATCTGGTGTACACCCCGAGCGCGCGGCGATGCGCCGCCACCCGTACCGGATCGCGAAACACGAAAGACAGCACGTACCCGGCGGCGAATCCGCCGACATGCGCCCAGAATGCGACGCCGCCGCCTTCGGCCTGGAGCGTCGGAATGCCTCCGAGAACCTGCAGCAGGAACCAATACCCGAGCACGACGAGCGCCGGCACTGCTGCACGCGTCACGAAGAATCCCAGGAAGATCAGCATCTGCACGCGCGCACGCGGATACAGCGATGCATAGGCGCCCATGACGCCGCCGATCGCTCCGGAGGCTCCCACCATCGGAATCGGGCTTGCCGGATTCGAGATGGTCTGCGCGAGCGCAGCGGCCAGGCCGCACAGCAGATAGAACGCGATGAAGCGCGCGCTACCCATCGAATCCTCGACGTTGTTGCCGAAGATCCACAGGAACCACATGTTGCCGAGCAGATGGAACCAGCCGCCGTGAAGGAACATCGAAAGGATCGGCGACAGCCAGTTGGCCGACGCATGGTTCACTTCACAGACCGAGCCTGCGCTCACCTGGATCTGCAGGCCATCGGGGGCGAGACCGAGCAGCTCGCCGGGAATCAGGCCGAGACTGCACACCGACCGCGTCAGCAGCGGCTCGGAGCCGGCACCCTGAAGCGCGAACCACGCGAGGATGTTGGCCACGACCAGGGTCACGGTCATGACCGGGGTAGAGAACGTCGGGTTGTCGTCGCGAAGCGGAAACATCGGGCTCGGCCGCGCGCATGCTAGCCGCGACGTCGCGCCAACGCTCGCGACAGAGCGCGGCCCTACACCCCCGACGGACTCGAAGGCTGCGCACACAGCGCAGCGTTCAGCTCAGAAAACCGGACCGAGTGTTCCTGCCAGCCATGCGCCGGGGCTGCCCAGCGTGCGCTGACCACCGCCGCCGATCGCGGCTGCGGTTCCGGTGCAGAGATTCAAATTTCCGCCGCTGACGGCGGATGCGCCGCCGTTGCACACGTTGTGGGTCCCGGCCGAGATGCTGCAGCTGCGCCCGAGCGTGCGGTTGTTCTCGCCGGCCAGCACCACAGAGGTTTCTCCGTCGGCCTGGTTGTTCTGCCCGCCGACGACGACCGCGCCGTTGCCGTCGGTGCTGTTGCCGGTTCCGCCGAGCACGGATGCCGTGTTGCCGGTGATCTCGTTGTCTTCGCCGGCGACGATGCCGCCGTAGGTCGGATAGCTGTGGTCTCTTCCGATCACGAGGTTGTGCGAGCCCGTCTTCTTGTCGTTACCGTTGGATTCATCGTAGCCGATGATCACATTGCCGGTTCCGTTGATGTCGCCGTCGGTTGCGCCTTCGCCGCTGACGACCTGGAAGTTCATGCCTGTCAGCATGAGGTTGTTGCCCACGATCGTCACATGGGCGAGCAGCGCTTCGACCGCGGCCAGGCGCGTCTCGAGCTGCGCGCACTGGTCGGTACAGACGAGCTCGACCGGTTGTCCGACCGCAGCTTTCAGGACCCGCTGCGCATCGCTCGTCGTGATCTTGTCGTCCGCATTGACGTCGCCGCAGACCTGCGCGAACGCCGGCGTGACGAAGGCGCCGCATACGAGCGCAGCCGCCAGCGTGACACGCCGTGCCACAGCGGCCGGCCGCTGCATGGACCGGGCGGGCACTGGTACTGCCGGACTGGTCGGGAACTGGCGCTCGAAACGATTTGTGCTTGCCGGTCTGCTCACCGTGATGTCTCCGTAACCGTCTTTGCGGGAAATGATTTCCGAGCGGCCATCATAGTAACGGGCCGCGTATGCTGTCCAGCTTGTTCGCCTCCGCATACCCACAATCCGGCGAACTGCTGGTCCCGGTCGGTCATTCCGCCCGGCAGACGAGCCCCTTCAAGTATGCGCCTTCGGGAAATGCGAGCAGCACCGGATGATCGGACGCCTGCGCGAGCTTCTCGACGATCACGACGTTCCTGCGCGCGTCCACCGCCGAATCGGCCACGATCTTCTGGAAGAGCTCGTTCGTCATCTGGCCGGAGCACGAGAACGTCAGCAGGATTCCGCCCGGCCTCAGCAGTTTCAGGGCCAGCAGGTTGATGTCCTTGTAGCCGCGCGCGGCCTTGTCGAGATGCGCCCTGGCATCGGCGAATTTGGGCGGATCGAGCACGATCGCGTCGAACGTCCGGCGCGAATCGCGAAAGCGGCGGAGAACCGTGAACACATCGCCGTGAATCTGGTCGTAACGGGCCGGATCGAGCGCGTTGGCTTCGACGTTGGCGCGCGCAAGCTCGAGCGCGGAAGCCGACGTGTCGACGTCGACCACCGAAGCGGCGCCGCCGGCCAGCGCCGCCACCGAAAAACCGCCGGTGTATGCGAAGGCGTTGAGCACATCGCGTCCACGGCACCAGCGCGCGGCCGCTTCGCGCCCGCGGCGCTGGTCCAGGTAGAAGCCTGTCTTGTGCCCCTCGCGAACATCCACGCGATACCGGCAGCCGTTTTCGAGGATCGTGATCGCCGGCGGCGGCTCGATGCCGGCCAGCAGACCGCAGCTCGGCGCCAATCCTTCCTTGTCGCGAACGTCCGCGTCCGAACGCTCGTAGACGGACCGCACGCCGCGGATCGCGGCCAGCACCTGGACGATCTCGCGCTGCCAGCGATGCGTTCCAGCCGAAAGAAACTGGCACACGAGCGTATCGTCGTAACGGTCGACGACGAGCCCCGGCAGTCCGTCGGATTCGCCGTGGATCAGTCGGATCGCATTGTCTTCGCCGTTCCATCCCGGAAGGGCCGGAAGGGATCGTTCCTCGGCCGCCGCGTTCATGGCCGCGCCGGCCGCAGCGTCGTGATTGCCTGCGACGGCGCGGCGCAGCTCGATCGCACGTACGATACGTCGGCGAAAAAAATCCTCGTCGACGGCTTCGTCGTCGTCGAAGGTCCATACGCGGGCGCGAATCTGCGACTCGGGCGACCAGGCGGCCCTCGCAAGAAACTCGCCGCCGGTCGAGAACACATCCACGGTCTGGCCGGAGCTCGCGCGCTGCGGCTCTTCGAGGATTGCGCCCGAGAACACCCATGGATGGCGCCTCAGCAGCGATTTTTCCTTGCCGGGCGCGAGCCGGACGGCAGGATGATGGGAATCTGCCGTCACAGGAGTCAGGTTCGGATCACGAGGGCCCGCAGGCTACTCGAACACGTCTCCGCACTGGCACGCGCCGCTGACTTCGATGCAGCTCTGGCTGCCGGCGCACTGCCCGTAACAGTTGGGCGGCCCGGCAACGAAGCCGCACGACGCGAATGGTTCGAAGATCTGGCACACGCAGGCGCCGGAGTCTTCGATGCAGGCCGAGTCCGAATTGCCGCACGTGCCGTCGCAGTTCGGCGCGGTCGCCGCCGTGCAGTCGCGCGGCGGGCCGTGAACAGTGGTCGTGGTCGTCGTGGTCGGAGGCGGAGGTCCGATCACCGCAGGCGCGCAGATCGTCGACGTGCGCAGTGCAGTGACGGTCCGGGTTCCGAACTGGTCGCTCATCTCGAGCGATTCGGGCAGCGACTCGGACGGACAGCGCAGGCTGTAGCAGAGGAACGCGTTGGAGAGCTCGGCGCCGGGTACTTCGGCCGCCGGTGCGTCGGTTGCGAGCAGATCCTTCTCGACAGCGAAACAGAGCTGGCGGCTTTTGACCTTGATCGTGCAGTCGGCGTCGAGCCCGAATACCGAGTCATCGAGCGGTCGCAGATCGGCGGTCGCATGGAAGGACGAAGGGTCCTTGATCTTGTAGCACTTGAGATGGTCGTGAAGCGCGGCCGGGGCGGCCAGCGGAAAAGCGCACACGGCAAGCGTGGCGAACATCGCAATCGAACCGGCACGGTGAATCCGAAGCATTGGCGCCCCTCCCTGCAAACGGCATCGTCGAAGTCGGAGTGGCCGGCGGATGGTCGAGCGGACCGCGAGCAGTCGCGACGATGACGACGCGGGCGCACAATTGCTCACGTCCGGAGCGTTGTCCACCGGCTGCGGACGCGGGCTTTGCGCCCCGCGCATGCAGGGCGTGCTGCGACGGCCGGAGTCCGCTCGACGCGGTCTTGCGATCGAAACACGGCCCGCCATACTGCGCGCGATGGCGGGCGGCGACGCACAGAACCTCGATGCGCTCGCCGCGGCACTCGGCGTTACCCGCAGCTACCACGATGGAACAGGGCAGTTTCGTCGCGCATGCGACGAAGCGGTGCTCGCGGTCGTACGCGCGCTCGGTGCGCCGGTCGAACGCATCGAAGACGCCGGCGAGGCATTGCGGGCGGTCGAAGACCGCCACGCGCGCCCGTCGATGCCCGCGGTCGCGGCAATCGCCGAACGATCCGGTGGAGTCGTGCAGTTTCCGGCCTTGCGCGAATCGGCCGGCGGCGCGCGCGCAAACGCGACGCTCGTGCTCGAAAGCGGTGAGTCGCAACCGCTGCGCATCGCCGGCGCCGCGGCGCAGATTCCACGCGAGACTCCGGTCGGGCTCCATCACGTCGACGTCGAGCACGGCTCCGATCGGCTGCGCACGAACGTGCTCGTGTTTCCGGCGCATCTTCCGGAGATCGCGAGAAGCTGGTGCGTGTTCGCACCGCTTTATGCGCTGCGCGTCGATGGAAAGGTGCTCTCGACGTACGGCGACCTCGCAAAGCTTTCCGAATGGGTCGCAGGCGGCGCGAAGCGGAGCAGCCGCCATCGCGACACCACGCTCGTCGGCACGCTGCCGCTGCTCGCGTGTTTTTTCGAGGAGCCGTTCGAGCCGAGCCCGTACTCGCCGATCAGCCGCTCGTTCTGGAGCGAAGTCTATGTCGACCCGTCGGCTTCGCCGGAAGCGGTCGCCGGCCGATCCGCGGCGCCGATCGCCGGGGCTTCGGCCACACCATGCGCGGCTCCGTTTCGCGCCGATTATCGCCGCGCAATGCGCGAGCGCCGGCACGAGCTCGAGGCGCTGCTCGTCGCGCTCGATTCGCGCGGAGGCGTGCGCCGCGAAGCATTCGAACGGCTGCTCGAAGAAGACGGCGAGCTTGCCACCTACGCATCGTTTCGCGCTGCGGTCGAGCTATACGGCACCACGTGGGAACGCTGGCCGGCGCGCGCGCAGGCCGGCATGCTGCGCGCAGGCGTCGACTACGACGGCGAAGTCTTTCGCTATCACGCGTACGCACAGTGGCTGGCGCGCGAACAGCTCGAGCGCGCAGCGTCGCAGAGCCCGGCCGGGCTCTACCTCGATCTCCCTCTCGGATCGCACCCGGGCGGCTACGATACGTGGCGTTACAAAGAGGATTTTGCGTGCGGCGTCTCGGTCGGCGCACCGCCCGACGCAGTGTTCGCGGGCGGACAGGACTGGGGCTTCCCTCCCCTTCATCCCGAACGCGCGCGCCGCGGTGGATATGCAGCGCTGCGCGCGGCGCTGCGCCACCATTTCGCCCACGCGTCCCTCGTGCGTGTCGATCACGTGATGGGTCTGCACCGGTCGTTCTGGATTCCGAACGGTTTCTCCGCCGCGGACGGCGTCTACGTCCGATCACCAAAAGACGAGCTGTGGGCGCTGCTCGCGATCGCCGCGGCGCAGGCGCGCGGCGGACGCGGTGCCGCGGTCGTCGGCGAGGATCTCGGAACGGTTCCGGACGAGGTCCGCGACGAGATGAGGACGCGCGGCGCGCTGCGCATGCACGTCGTGCCGTTCGAATGTCACGGTGATCACTGTGCACCGATCGTCCCTGCACCTCGCGACACCCTCGCGTGCCTCGGCACGCACGACATGGAGCCGTTCGCGAGCTGGTGGGACGCACCGTCGACACGCCGGGACGAGATTGCCGCCGGCCTCGGTTGCGAAGCGACTGCCGCGGCCGTTCTCCCGCGGCTTCTTTCGTGGCTGGCCGCCGGCGATGCGACCGTGTCGTGCGTCAATCTCGAGGATCTCTGGCTCGAGCGCGAACGCCAGAATCTTCCTGGTTCGCCGGCGGGTGACCAGAGCTGGCAGCGTCAGTTCGCCCGCGACTTCGACGACTTCGCGCGCGACCCGCGCATCCGCGAGCTTCTCGACGTCGCGCGCGGCGCCGCCGATCCCGTCCGCGAGCAGGCCGCATGACCGGCGCACGCCGAAACGTCTCGCGAGCGGACGACGCCGTCCCCGCCGAAGCAGCCGCCTGCGCGCGCGTCTTCGGCGAACAGGACGCGTTCTTCTTCGGCGAAGGCTCGCACCGCCGGCTTTATGAGAAACTCGGAGCGCACCCGTGCCGGCATGGCGGAACCGACGGCACGCATTTCTCGGTCTGGGCGCCGAACGCAACGTCGGCAAGCGTCGTCGGTTCGTTCAACGGCTGGAATCCGGGCGCGCACCGGCTGAGCCCGTCACGGCCGAGCGGCATCTGGTCGGCATTCATTCCCGGCGTGGGCCCGGGCGCGCTCTACAAGCTGCGCATCGAGAACGAAGGCGGTCGCGCGCGCGAAAAAGCCGATCCTTTTGCATTCTTCGCCGAGCAGCCGCCGCGCACGGCTTCGGTGGTCTGGAACCTCGACGATTACGAATGGAACGATTCGGACTGGATGAACACGCGCGGCGGCCGCAATGCGCGCACGGCACCGATCTCGATCTACGAGATGCACCTCGGCTCGTGGCGCCGGCGCAAGGACGGCTGGTCGCTCGGCTACCGCGAGCTTGCCGATCCGCTCATCGATCATCTTCGCACCAGCGGCTTCACGCACGTCGAGTTCATGCCGGTCATGGAGCATCCGTTCTACGGATCGTGGGGCTACCAGATCTCCGGATACTTCGCCGCGACCAGCCGCTACGGCACGCCGCAGGACCTCATGTATCTGGTCGACCGGCTGCACCAGGCCGGAATCGGCGTGATCCTGGACTGGGTTCCGTCGCATTTCCCGGAGGACGCGCACGGGCTCGCCGCGTTCGACGGCACGTGCCTGTTCGAGCATTCCGATCCGCGCCAGGGTTTTCATCCCGACTGGAAGAGCCTGGTCTTCAACTACGGGCGCCACGAAGTGCGCGCGTTCCTCATCAGCAACGCATTCTTCTGGCTCGACCGCTACCACGTCGACGGCATTCGCGTCGATGCGGTCGCCTCGATGCTCTATCTCGACTATTCGAGGGCGCCGGGTCAGTGGATTCCCAATCCGTCGGGTGGCCGCGAGAACTTCGAGGCTGTCCTGTTCCTTCGCGAGCTCAATGAAGCGGTCTACGCCGAGTATCCCGACGTCCAGACGTTCGCCGAGGAGTCGACGTCATGGCCGATGGTCTCGCGTCCGACGACCACCGGCGGGCTCGGATTCGGCTTCAAGTGGGACATGGGCTGGATGAACGACACGCTCCGCTACATCGCGCGCGATCCGTTTTTCCGGCACTACCATCACGGCGAGCTCGGATTCCGTTCGCTGTACGCGAACAGCGAGAACTTCGTGCTGCCGCTGTCGCACGACGAGGTCGTGCACGGCAAGCGCTCGCTCGCGTCCAAGATGCCGGGCGACGCCTGGCAGCGGCTCGCGAACCTGCGGCTCCTGTTCGCATACATGTGGGCGCTGCCCGGCAAGAAGCTCCTGTTCATGGGCGGCGAGATCGCGCAGCCGTACGAATGGAACCACGACGGCTCGCTCGATTGGACCGGCGTCGAAGCTGCGCCCGAGCGCCAGGCGGTGGCGCGCCTGGTCGGCGACCTGAACACCGTCTATCGCCGCGAAGCCGCGCTCCATGAAGGCGACTGCGAGCCGTACGGTTTCGAATGGATCGACGGCAGCGACGCGCGCGCGAGCACGATTTCGTTCGTGCGCTGGTCGTCGTCCCGGCACGCGCCGATCGTGGCCGCATTCAACTTCACACCGGTGCCACATCCGTGTTACCGCATCGGCTCGCCGCGGGCCGGAATCTGGCGCGAGATCCTCAACACGGATGCCGCCGATTACGGCGGGACCGGCTGGGGCAATCTCGGCGCGGTCGCGACCGAGGATGCACCGATGCACGGCAAGCCGTGCTCGATGGATCTGGTGCTGCCTCCTCTTGCCGGCGTGTGGCTGCGCTGGGAGGAACCGTGGTGAGAAAGCCGGCGCTCTGCATCCACGGCCACTTCTACCAGCCGCCGCGCGAAAATCCGTGGACCGGCCGCGTCGAAGCGCAGCCCAGTGCCGCGCCGGCGCACGACTGGAACGAGCGCATCACCGAAGAGTGCTATCGCCCGAACAGCGCAGCGCGCCTGCTGCCGCACGCCGAGCGCAACCTCGGCGAGCGCGAGTTCATGAACTACGCGCACATGAGCTTCGATTTCGGCCCGACGCTTCTCGCGTATCTTGCGCGCGAGCAGCGCGACGTCCACGAAGCGCTCGTGGCCGGCGATCGCGATGCCGTTCGTCGTTTTTCCGGTCACGGCGCGGCGATCGCGCAAAGCTACTCGCATTCGATCCTGCCGCTCGCGAGCGCCCGCGACCGCCGCACCGAGGTCGTCTGGGGACTGCGCGATTTCGAGCTTCGCTTCGGGCGGCGCAGCGAAGGCCTGTGGTTGCCGGAGTGCGCCGCCGATACGCCGACCCTCGAGGAGCTCGCCGACGAAGGCGTGCGCTTCACGATCCTGTCGCCGCGCCAGGCGCGCCGCATCCGGCGCATCGGAAGCGAGAACTGGACCATGCTCGACGGCGACAAGACCATCGACACGCGCGTGCCGTATCTCGTCCGCCTCGGCGCCGGCCGCCAGATCGCGGTGTTCTTCTACGACGGCCCGCTCGCACATTCGGTCGCGTTCGGGCGCACGCTGTGCGACGGCGCAGCGTTTCTTGCCGCGCTCGAGCGCGAGCACGGCCATCTGCCCGGCCTCGTGCATTTCGCGACCGACGGAGAAACCTACGGGCACCACCAGCGGCTCGGCGAGATGGGCCTTGCGTGGCTGCTCGAGAGCGTCGAGCGCGGCGAAAGCGCATTCGACCTGACCGTCTACGGGCGCCATCTCGAAAAGCAGCCGCCGATACACGAAGTCGAGATCTTCGAGAAGAGCTCGTGGAGCTGCGCGCACGGCGTCGAGCGCTGGCGAAGTGCATGCGGCTGTTCCGGCGGTCGCCGGCAGGGCAACCAGAGCTGGCGCACGCCGCTGCGCGAAGCGCTCGACCTGCTGCGCGACCTGCTCGCGCCGATCTATGAGCGCGAGTGCGGCGAGCTGCTCGAGGATCCGTGGGGTGCACGCGATCGTTTCGCCGAAGTGCTCGTGCGGCGCACGCCGCGGATCGAGAACATCTTCCTCGACCGCGAAGCGGGCCGCGTCCTCGCCGAGCCCGACAAGCTGCGCGCGCTCCAGCTTCTCGACATGCAGCGCCACGCACTGCTGATGTATGCGAGCTGCGCGTGGTTCTTCGACGATCTCTCGGATATCGAGCCGCTGCAGACGGTTGCGCACGCTGCCCGTGCCATCGAGCTGGCCGGCGTGCGCGAAGTGCCGCGGCTCGAGCGGCTGTTCACCAACGCCCTGTCGCACGCGGTCGGCAACGACGGCGCCACCGGCGACGTCGTCTACGAACGCGTCGTTGCCGCCCACCGCCCGGCAACCGACGCGAACAACTGAAGAAGAGGAGACGGCCCCGAGTGGAAACACCGATCGAAATCGACGCTGCACGCCTGCGCGAACGGCTCGAACGCCTCGGCAGGAACCTGTGGTGGAGCTGGGATCACCGACTCGATCACATCCTGCGGCGCATCGATGCCGAGCTGTGGGAGCATCTTCGCCACAATCCGACCGCGTTCGTGCGCGACGTGACCGACGACAAGCTCGAAGGCGCTGCGGCCTCGGTGCTTCCGGACCTGATATCGACCGAGGATTCGCTGTCGGCGTACCTTGCCGATACGCACACGTGGGCCGGGCGCCACTGCCACAGCGTCGTGTCGGCTGCGATCGCGTACTTCAGCCCGGAGTTCTGCATCCACGAATCGCTGCCGATCTACTCGGGCGGACTAGGAGTGCTGGCCGGAGATCATCTCAAGAGCTGCTCGGACCTCGGAGTCGGCGCGGTCGGTGTGAGCCTGCTCTACCGCAACGGATATTTCGGCCAGCGCGTGCTCGCCGACGGCTGGCAGACCGAAACCTACGACGAGCTCGATCCGTCGCGGCTTCCGATCACGCGCGTGCTCGCGACCGGCGGCGACCCGCTGGTCGTCGAAGTGCCGCTCGGAGAGATCACGCTGCACGCCGACGTGTGGCGGGTCGAAGTGGGCCGTTGCTCGCTCGTTCTGCTCGATCCGCGCGACTGGCCCGAGTCGGTGCTGCCGGGCGCGCATCGCCTTTACGGCGGTGATCGCGAAACGCGGCTCGCGCAGGAGGTCGTGCTCGGCGTCGGCGGATATCGTGCGCTGCGCGCGATGGGCATCCGGCCGCGTGCGATCCACATGAACGAAGGGCACTCGGCATTCGCGGCATTCGAGGTCATCGCAAGCCGCATGGAGGAGTCGGGGCTGCCGTTCGACGAAGCCGCAGTCGACGTGGCATCCGGCGTCGTGTTCACGACGCACACGCCGGTCGAAGCCGGCCACGACCGCTTCGATCCCGGCGCCTTGCTGGCGGCGCTCGAGCCGCTTCGCCGGCGGCTCGGTATCGACGAGAAGAAGCTGCTCTCGTTCGGACGCGTCCGCCCCGACGACGACTCCGAAACGTTCTGCATGACGGTCTGCGCGATCAAGCTGGCGCGTCACACCAATGCCGTCAGTAGCCTTCACGGCCACGTCTCCAGGCGCATGTGGAAACAGCTGTGGCCCGAGGCGCGCGAGCTCGAGGTTCCGATCGGCCACGTCACCAACGGTGTGCACTGCCGCACGTGGCTCGCGCCGGAGCTCGAGGCGGTCTACGGCAGCAGCCTGCTGCGCGACGGCTCGGACGCCATCGAGGCGGCGCTCGCACACCGCGAGCTGCTCGAGCTCGACGAGGAGCGGCTGTGGTCGGTCAAGCAGCAGATGAAGCAGCGCATGCTCGCATTCGTCGCGAATCATGCGCGCCTCCGCAACGAGCGGCTCGGAATCGAAGAAGCGGCGGTCGAGCTCGATCCCCATGCGCTGACGATCGGCATCGCAAGACGCTTCGCACAGTACAAACGCGCGCTGCTTCCGTTCCGCGATCTCGAGCGTGCCCGCGCGCTGATGCTCGCCGACGGACGTCCCGTGCAGTTCCTGATTGCCGGCAAGGCCCATCCGGCCGACGAGCCGGCCAAGAGAGTCATCCAGGGAGTGCTCGCGCTCGCCCGCGAGCACGGCCTCGAGCATCGCGTCATGTTCGTGGAAGGCTACGGCCAGCGCATCAGCCGCATGATGCTGGCGGGCTGCGACCTGTGGCTCAACATTCCGCGCCGTCCTCTCGAAGCGTGCGGCACCAGCGGCATGAAAGCCGTGCTCAATGCGACGCTCAACTGCTCGACGCTCGACGGGTGGTGGGACGAAGCGTGGGATCCCGGCGTCGGTTTCGCCATCGGCAACGGCTCCGTGCACGTCGATGCGGCGATCCAGGACGAGCGCGACGCCGCCGCGGTGCTCGACGTGCTCGAGCACGAGGTCGTACCGCTCTACTTCCAGCGCGACGACCGCGGCATCCCGCGCGCATGGCTCGCCCACGTGAAGATGGCGCTGGCGCGCCTCGGTTACCGCTACAACTCCGATCGCATGGTGGCCGATTACGCGACGCTTCTCTATGCACCGGCCGCCGGCACGGTCACGTCCGAGATCCGTCTCTGAGCACGACGGACGGACGCGAGCCGCAGCATATGGAAGGAGGCGAAGGAGAATGACCGGGCTTCGCGCATCGTATCCGTACTGGCTGGCCGGCCGCGACGTGGCGGCCAATACCGATCTTGCCGTCACCGACAAGTTCACCGGCGAAGTCGCGACGCGCGTCGCGCTCGCCGGTCCGTCCGTCATCAGCGAAGCAATTGCGGCAGCTGCCGCGGCGGTCGAACCGATGCGCGAGATGGCCGCGTTCGAGCGCCAGGCCGTCCTCGACCACTGCGTCAAGCGGTTCCGCGAGCGCTTCGACGAGCTCGCGCTCGCGCTGTGCATCGAGGCCGGCAAGCCGATTCGCGACGCGCGCGGCGAGGTCACGCGCCTGATCGACACGTTCCGGATCGCAGCGGAGGAGTCGGTGCGCATGACCGGCGAGGTCATGACGCTCGACATCAGCGCGCGGGCAAAGGGCTACCGCGGGATGTGGAAGCGGGTGCCGATCGGAGCGTGCTCGTTCATCTCGCCGTTCAACTTTCCGCTCAACCTGGCGGCCCACAAGATCGCTCCGGCGCTCGCTGTCGGCTGCCCGTTCGTGCTCAAGCCGGCCAGCCTGACTCCCATCGGCGCACTGATGATCGGGGAGATCCTGGCCGAGACGCGGCTGCCGCGCGGCGCGTTTTCGATCCTGCCGTGCCCGCGCGACGGCGCGGACCTGTTCTGCAAGGACGAGCGCTTGAAGCTGCTCAGCTTTACCGGCTCTCCGTCGGTCGGATGGCACCTGAAAGCCAATGCCGGAAAGAAAAAGGTCGTGCTCGAGCTCGGCGGCAACGCCGCCGTGGTCGTCGATCGCGACTGGGACGTTGCCGACGCGGCCGAGCGCATCCTGTTCGGCGCGTTCTACCAGTCCGGACAGAGCTGCATCAGCGTGCAGCGGATCTATGCGCATTCGGAGATCTACGACCGCCTGCGCGATCGTCTCGTCGACGGCACGCGCGCGCTCGTCTGCGGAAATCCGAGAGACGAAGCGGTCTCGATCGGGCCGCTGATCTCCGAACGCGACGCCGAGCGGCTCGAGAGCTGGATTCAGGACGCGGTCGCGAGCGGGGCAACGCTGCTCTGCGGCGGCGAGCGGAGCGGAGCGATGCTGTCACCGGCGCTTCTCGAAGGCGTGCCGCGCGGCGCGATCTTGTCGTGCGAAGAAGCCTTTGGTCCGGTCGCGATCCTCGAACGTTTCGACGACTTCGATGCGGCCCTGGACGAGGTCAACCACAGCGCGTACGGGCTTCAGGCCGGCGTGTTCACGCGCGACCTGTTCAAGGCGGAGCGGGCGTGGAACGTGCTCGAGGTCGGCGGCGTAATCATCGGCGACGTGCCGAGTTGGCGCGTCGATCACATGCCGTACGGCGGCGTCAAGGACAGCGGGCTCGGACGCGAGGGAGTGCGGTTCGCGATGGAAGACATGACCGAAATCCGCATGCTGGTGGTGCGCGGATCTTGATCGCGTCGTCTCTTAAGCCGCCTGACAGCAGCTCATTCTTGAAAAGACGACGTTTTTTTAAATGTACCTGTCCCCTTTTTCTCAGAGCAGCTTCGCGCGGCGCAGCAGGAAGACCAGTGTGCCGGCGATGGTCAGCACGACGAGCCAGAACAGCGCGTAGCCGTACTCCCATTTGAGCTCGGGCAGGATCTCGAAGTTCATCCCGTAGATGCCGCACAGGAACGTGAGCGGCATGAAGATCACGCTGACGGCGGTCAGGCGCTTCATGACTTCGTTGGTCCGGTAGCCGACCATCGACATGTAGAGGTCGAGCGATCCCGAGAGGATGTCGCGGTCGGCGAGCAGATCGGCGAGGATGCATTCGACCGTGGTCGCCATGTTGGACAGGAACGGACGCGTCTCCTCGCTGATGAACGGCGACTTTCTCTGTGCAAGCTCGGTCAGCATCGAACGTGCCGGAACCAGGATCTTGCGGAACGCGAGCAGGTCGTTGCCGACCGTTGCGACGCGCACGAACACCTCTTCGTTGATCTCGCCGATCAGGGCGAGCTGCAGTTTCTCCACGTGGCTTGCGAGATGCCTCTGGCCGACGAGGAAATTTTCCGTCAGCTGCGACAGCAGCTCGTAGACGAGGAAGGCGGGGCCTTTCGCAAAGCGCAGGAAGTCGCCGCGGTAGTCGCGCAGCATTTCGTCCAGGAACGCCACCTGTCCGTGATGGATCGTCAGCAGGAAAAACTCGGCCACGACGACGCTGACGCGTTCGGTAACCAGACTGTCGTCACGGATCCGGCAGCCCGTCAGCGCGAGGAACAGATAGTCGTCGAACCGGCGAACGCGCGTGTCGGGCTCGCTTTCGAGCGCGTCGGCGAGGAGCATCGGATCGATGAGCTCGAGCTCGGAAAGAAGCGCACGCGCGCCTGCGGGATCGCCGGCCACGTCGATGTCGAGCCACAGATAGTGGCCCTCTTCGGCCGCTGGCCCGAAGCGCTCGAAGCCTGCGGAGCGTTCGATCTTGCGCTCGAAGTCGAACTCGATGAGGCGATGCGCGCAGGCACGGGCACCGGGACGGGAGGAATCGGAAACAGCGGGATCGAAAGCGGATGGATCGGTCGCGAGGGCCATGCGCCCAGTCTAGCGGCGGGCCGGTGATTGCGGTAGTTAGCCCCCATGGCGAACCCCACGGCGACCTGCGAAACCTCCCTTGGCACCTTCCGCGTCGAGCTCTTCACCGACAAAATGCCGGTCACGGCGGGCAACTTCGTGAAGCTCGCCGAATCCGGATTCTACGACGGGCTGCACTTCCACCGGGTGATCGACAATTTCATGCTGCAGTTCGGCTGCCCTCACAGCCGCGATCCGAAAAGCCCGAAAGCAGGTACCGGCGGACCGCCTCACGGTACCATCGCCGACGAATTCCCTCCGGACTTCAAGGCTTCAAACGAGCCCGGAACCCTGTCGATGGCCAACACGGGCCGGCCGAACAGCGGCGGCTCCCAGTTCTTCGTCAACACGGTCCACAACGCGTACCTCGACTGGTTCTCGCCGGGTGCCTCGAAACACCCGGTCTTCGGTAAAGTGATCGAGGGCATGGACGTCGTCCGCAAGATCGAAAAAACCCGCACCGACGGCAACGACCGGCCGATCGAACCGGTCAAGATGATCCGGGTGACCGTCACGCGATGAGCGGGAAGGACTGCAGCACGGACTGCCAGCCTGAGGCGCTCGCGGAAGACCCCGAGGTCGCGGTCGTCATGCGGGGCGCGCTTGCCGACCTTCAGCGCGCAGGCGACCGCCTGGGCCAGCACGGGATCGAATCGACGATCGTGCGCACCGACACCGAGGACAGCGCCGGCTGCTGCTCGACGAAGCTCTACCTGGTCGTCGCGCGCGAGGATGCGCCGGAGGCTTTTGCGGTCTTCGACTCCGAATGGAAGCGCGGGCTGACCGCGCAGCAGATCGCGGCTCTCGAGGCAGCCTCCGAGCTCGTGATCGATCCCGAGGCTCCCGAGACGACGTGTCCGGCCTGCCTTACGACGTTCGAGACCGGCCCCAGCGAATGTCCCGATTGCGGCCTCGCGCTCGGCTGACGCACCGGGCGAAGCCAGCGCGCCGCGCGCACCCTCATCTTGCAAGCAGGCGCAGGGCGCGCTGCGCGCAGCACTGAGGCTGCGCCGCAGCGCGCCAGATGCGCTCGTTCAACTGTCGCGGAATGTCTCGCGCGCCCGCGTCAACTGTCTCGCCGGATCACAGCTCCTTCGCATGCTGCGAAAGATATTCGGCAACGCCGGCAGTGTCCGCCTTCATTCCGGGCTTGCCCTTGTTCCAGCCTGCAGGACAGACCTCGCCGTGCTTCTCGGTGAACTGCAGCGCATCGACCACGCGCAACATTTCATCGATGTCACGACCGAGGGGCAGATCGTTTACGATCTGGTGACGAACAACACCGTCGCGATCGACGAGAAAACTTCCACGAAATGCGACCCCCCCCTCAGACTCCACGTCATATGCCTTCGCTATCTCATGTTTGACGTCGGCCACGAGGGTATAGCCGACTTTTCCGATTCCGCCCTTGTCGACGGACGTGCTCTTCCAGGCCAGATGCGTGAACTGGGAGTCGATCGAGACACCGATCACTTCGACACCCCGCTTGTGGAATTCGTCAAGTCGGTGATCGAACGCGATCAGCTCCGACGGGCAGACGAACGTGAAATCGAGCGGATAGAAGAAGATGACGGCGTATTTGCCGCGAATCGCCTCGGAAAGGCGATAATTTTCATCGATCTCGTTGCTTCCGAGCACTGCGGCTGCGGTGAAATCCGGGGCTTTTTTTCCGACGAGTACTGCCATTTTCGTATCCTTTTGCGCGGCATTGAACCGGTGGGTGTGTGCGCAACGCAGCGAACGCTCCGAGCGCACCGATCGAGATCCGCGAGTCTAGAGTGACGAAAATCGGGGTCAAACCTGAATGTGACGCAGAGCGCAGCATCCAATGTGCGGGCATACCGATCGACTAGTCCCTTGACACCCTGAGGCCTGGGGCCAACGATCAATGATCGCACCGGCAAATCGCTGCTCTGCGGCAGTCCATTACGGTGCCGAACCGGCGGGAAACTGGCCCCCGCCGACAGGAAAGCAACCATGAAGAAAAAATCGCGGCGCAATGCGCCAAATACCGTCATCGTCCCCCGGCGTGCGGACCGCTGTGAAGAATGCGATTCCGCTCTGCGCTGGAAGACGTCGACCTCTGCAAAACCATATGCGTTTCCCGAGTATGGGTTCCCGCTTCAGGTCTCCGGACTCTCGACGGCCGCTTGCTCGCGGTGTGGAACCGTCCACGCGGCCATCGCCAATCCCGACCGGTTCCGGGCCTCCGTACTCGAGGAGATCCTGAAGAAACAAGGTCCCCTGACTGCGAGCGAGATCGTTTTTCTTCGCAAGACATTGGGGCTGACGGGTGGGAAGTTTGCCGGCCTCGTCGGTGTCAGCCGTGAGCATGTTTCGCACATCGAACAGGGCCACGCACCGAATCTCGGGACCGCCGCGGATCGCCTGGCGCGCCTGATGATTGCATCGAAGCTCGATCCGTCTCTCGCCTTCATGAAGCGGCTGCTCAACCAACTCGACGAGAACATCGGCACGCGATCGCGCCGAAAGGTGGTGCGACATGCCGGTTATCGCGTCAACGTCGCCGGACGCGGACCGAGCGTCACTGCGAAAGCAGACGGACGCCGCCCGAGCGAGCGCCGGTCGGGTGGGAAGCGAACTGCGGTAGGCGTGCACGCGCGCAGCGGAAACCTCCGTCAGCGAGGACGCGCGCGCTGACCGACAGCCCCCTCCTCCGAGGGGCTGTGCAAAATCGGTGACGGCGTGGGCGCGGCGAGGAGCCGTGCCCACGCCGCATCCTCCTTCGCTTCGCACGACGCGCAACGCGCGAATCTCTGCACGTCGCGCTGTGCGCGAATCTCTGCACGTCGCGCCGTGCGCGAATCCCTGCACGTCGCATTGCGCGCGACTCTTCCTGCAACGCGTTACGCGCGATCCGCTCGTGCTCGCTCCCGGGTTTCGGCGAGCGCACGTTTCCAGCGCATTCGTGCGCGGTCGTCGCCGTCGATCGCGAAGTCCGCAAAATAGAAGATCAGCCGTTCGGCAACGCCCGCGTATTTTCGCGACAGCGTTGCCGGAAGGTCGTCCCATGTGGAGGTCACCGCGTACTCTTCGAGCATGCGGTCGGTTACGGTCGCCGCCATCGCGGACATATCGCCTTCGCGCTGGAGCTGATGAAGACGCTCGGAGATCCCGTGCCAGCCGTGCAGCTCGAACACGCCGGCGTACGCGGGCGTCGAACCGTAGAACGCGATCTGCATTCGCGTGCGCTCGCGACTGGTCTCTCGCTCTTCGTCGCTGTCGCCGACGATCGTAAAGACCGGGCACGCAAGCTTGATCGACTTCGGATCGCGGCCGGCCTTGCGTGCGCCCTTCTCGACGTTCGGGCGCACGATCTCGTCGAGGAACTTCGTCGAATGAAAGGGATGGATATGGATGCCGTCGGCGACTTCGCCCGCGGCTTGCAGCATCCACGGCCGCACGGCGGCCACGTAGATCGGAACTTCGGGATGCTCGATCGCACCGGGGCTCCACATGCCGAGCAGGTTCATGTTGTAGAACTCGCCTCGGAAATCGAGACGTTCGGTGCCCTGGAACGCGCGAAAGATCGCGCGCACGGCGCGCACGTACTCGCGAAGCCGCGAGCCCGGATGATCGTAAACCGACGAGAAGCGCCGCTCGATGTGCGCCTTGACCTGCGTGCCGAGCCCGAGCGTGAACTTGCCGCGGCTGGCCTCGGCAAGCTCCCAGGCGATCTGCGCCGTTACCATCGGGCTGCGCGGAAACGCCGTCGCGATCGCAGTTCCGATGTCGAGCTCCGGAGCTGCAAGGATCGATGCGACGCAGTTGAGATAAGCGGTGCGGCCGCCTTCGGCCATCTGAATGCCGTCGAATCCGACGTCCGCCCACTGCCGCGCTCTGTCGCCGGCGGCATGAAGCTCGAGTCCGAATCCGAACGCGTCGAGCTTCATCGCAGCACGCTCCGGTGGTCGGGAGATGAAATCATCGTGGCCTCCTTCCGAACAAACGGCACGCGCGGGCCGTAAGCTCCGCCCCGTGCCGCCGCCGGCGGAAGGCTCTACGCGAAGGAACGGGCTGAAGAAACCGCCGGGCTCGAACTGGATTCGCCCGCGAGCGCGCGCTCCACCAGCGTATCGACGGCGACCGGGCCGGGCCCCGCCGTCGCGATCCATGCGAAGAGGATGATGTAGAGAAACTCGACGAGACCGTAAAGGTCGCCGAACGACGAGACGTCTTTCCACTGCGCTGTCGCGATCGCGACTACCATCGTGCCGATCAGCGGAAGTGCGGCAATGCGCGTGAAGAGCCCGATCAAGAGCAGCGTTCCGCACACGAGCTCGACCGACGCGACGAACGGCGCCTGCAGCTCCGGGTAAGGAATACCGAGCTCGCGGAAGAATCCGATCACCGAGTCGAGATCGTGGAGCTTTCCCCAGCCGGTCAGCATGAATGTCCAGCCGACGGCGACGCGGGCTGCAAGCGGCGGCAGCCACGCAAGGTACGAACCGACACGCGACGGCAGAACGAAAAATACGGTGCGCAGAATTTCCATTGATGGCCTCCAGATCGGAACACGAAAAGCGTGTCCGTTTGGCGGCTCAGACGCCGGCGCGTCGGCCGGGTTACAACGCGGGGCGAGGTCAGTGGGGAGGTTTGCGCAGATTCTCCGAGCGGTCGAAGGCAATCCCGTACTTCTCGAGGATGCGCGGGCCCGCCTGGCGCGCGGCCTCGACGCTGAGGATCATCACGAAACCATCCTCGGTCTCGAGCCGGAGGTACTTGTCGGTCGTATTGTCGACGAGGTCGGCCAGGTGCGCGAGATCCCTCAGCGCCACGCCGTTGACGTTGCGCACGACGACGCTCTCCCAGTCGAGATAGCCGCGTCCGACCGGGCTCGGCAGTACCGTCGACAGGATGACCACCTGGCGCCGCTCGGCCGTAACGACGCCGCCCGATTCGGAGTAGGCCGCGAGCTTCGGTGGAACCTGGTCGTACAGGTCGAAGTATTCCCCGGTCAGCGGCTGGAACACCGCGCCGCCGAAGACGAGATACTCGGGCTCTTCGCCGAGACGGCGGCCGGGCACGAGCGGAGCCGTATCGGCCAGCTGGACCTCGACATCGCGAAGATTTCCGCCACGCAGCACCGACATCTCGAGTTTGGCTCCGACCTGTTGTGCGCTGATGACCGCATCGAGCGAGACGCGGCCGTTTCCCGGCATCGCAACGGTCAGGTCGCCGGCGACCGGATAGCCGCCGATCGAGACGATGACGTCGCCGCGCGCGAGTTGCCCGAATGCCGGACTGCCGAAGTCGACGCGCGTGACGAGGCCGCCAGACTGCCTGGGATTGAGCCCGATCGATTCGCGAAGCGCCGGGCTTTCGACCGGCTGAAGGCGCGCGCCGAGATGAGGGAAGCCGTCGTACTTCGCGTCGGCCACGTCATCGAGAAAGTGCCGCACGACCGGCGCAGGGACCATGTAGCCGACGCTCTCGGCCGCCTCGAGCATCTGCATCGAAATTCCGACGACGGCGCCGTCGCGCACGACCGGTCCGCCGCTGTTGCCGGGATTGATCGGCGCATCGATCTGCGCGATCAGCAGGTGCTCTTTCGAATGCGTGTAGGTTCCGACTTCGATGCGCGAGATCACGCCCGACGTCACCGACAGCGTCTCGCCGCCGACCGGAAAGCCATACGTCTGAACGTCTTCGTTGACGCCGGGAAGATCGC
Source organism: Candidatus Limnocylindrales bacterium (assembly GCA_035571835.1). NCBI lineage: Bacteria > Bacillati > Chloroflexota > Candidatus Limnocylindria > Candidatus Limnocylindrales > Candidatus Limnocylindrales bacterium. The sequence continues at coordinate 91,821 of DATNBU010000042.1, forward strand.
CGAGCGCGAGCGGCTTGGCGCCTTCGAAGAAGTGCTCGTCGGCAACCGTGAGCAACGCGAGATCGCAGTCGTGACCGATGTACGAAGCCTCGGCTTCGAACTGTTCGCCTGAGCCTGCCCTTTTGACCTCGATCCCGACGGCGTCCGAGACGACGTGCGCATTGGTCAGCACGCGATGACCGTCGATGATCACGCCGGAGCCCGACGACGCCTGGGTGCCGGTCTTCTGCCACGGCGAGAAGAAGTCCGGCGGATTCGAGTACACGAGCACGCGCACGACGCTCGACTCGATCGATTCGGCGCGCGGAGGGGTCGGCCGCGCGGTGACAGGAGGAGCCGCCGGTTTGTCGGTTGGGCCGCCGCGATCCGTCGAAGGGCGATCCGGAAGGACGCCGCGGTCTCCGGGCAGAGGACGTTCGGGCGGACCGAGTCGATCGGCGCGCTCCACGCGCTCGGCGGGATCGGCACGATCGACGTGATGCGCACGATCGGCGTGGTCCGTTCGATCGATGTGATCCGCTCTGTCCGTCCGTTCGTTTCGATCGGTTTGATCGTTTGGATCGGTTCGATCCTGAGGCGCGCGTTCGGCCGGCGATGGTTCGGTGCGCTCAGCGGTCGACGCGCGATCCGCCGGCGCCGTCTGGTGCACGGAGCTGCCGGGTGGAGATTCGATTGCGCGGGCGCCCGAGGCGATTCCCGCGATGCAAACGAGCAGAACCGCGCCTCGCAAACGCGATCGCTCGTGCGCGCCGGATTGGCGCCTCCATCGTCGTTTCATTCCCGAGGCCTCACCGATAGACCGTCCGAAGCGTCCACAAAGCCCACCGCCTCAGGCTTTAACCGTGCTGGCGTGCAGGTGCGACATGCCGCCATGACAGGGTGGCAATGTCGCACGCCGGACGTCCATGGCATACGACCGGCGACCGACTCGGTAGCGGAGAAGAAACCCCATGCATTTCGGCATCGCCTTCCCATCCTGGATCGAGGCCTGGCGCGACTGCGAGGTCGCCGAGGCCGAAGGATTCACCCATGCGTGGTTCTACGACACGCAGCTCCTGTGCTCGGACGTCTATGCGACGATGGCGCTCGCCGCGGAGCACACGCGCACGATGAAGCTCGGCACGCTGGTCGCGATCCCGAGCAATCGCATCGCGCCGGTGACCGCCAGCGCGATCGCGACCATCAACGCGATCGCGCCCGGGCGCGTCATCCTCGGCGTCGGCACCGGCTTCACCGGACGCAATACGATGGGGCTTCCTCCCCTGCCCGTCGCGCGCATGGTCGAGTACGTCGGGCAGGTTCGCGGGCTGCTCGCCGGCGAGGACGTGCTGATCCGCGACGGCCAGTACGAACGATGGATCCGCCTGCTTTCGAAAGACCGGCGGATCGGCTGCATCAATCTCGACGATCCGATTCCGATCCACATCGCGGCCAACGCGCCGAAGGCGCTCGCGGCCGCCGGCGAAGCGGGTGACGGATGGATCACCGTGGCGCAGGATCTCGCGGGCCTCCAAAGCGGCAGCAAGGCCGTCATGGACTCGGCCGCAGCGCATGGCCGCTCCTTCGCGAGCGGCGCCGGCGGCAAGCCGTACACGACGATGCTGACGACCGGCTGCATTCTCGCGCCCGGAGAGCCGGCGGCAAGCGAGCGCGTCGTGCGTCGCGTCGGCCCGGTGACGGTCGTCGGGGTGCACGCGATCTGGGAGAGCTCGCGCGGCGGTCACGGCTTCGGTCTCGTCAACGACGATCTCGCCCATGCGTTCGACGACTACATCGAAGGATACGCCGCCGGCCACGCCTCGCCGCCCGACCGCCGCTACCTCGACGTGCACGAGGGCCACATGATGTACCTGAAGCCGGGCGAGGAGGCGTTCGTGATCCCCGAAATGATTCCCGTGCTGTCACTGACCGGAAATCCCGACGAAGTTCTCGAACGCTGCCGGACACTCGCCGGCGCCGGCGTCGACAACCTCGCGCTGCAAGCCGTCCCCGGCATGGCCCGCGACCTGATCGAAGAGTTCAGCCGCCACGTCATCCGCCGAATGTAAAAACTCTCACCAGCGGATCTGCGGCGTGAAGCGGGGCACGCGGTGAAACGACAACATCGCGAGGGCGGGCGGCGTGGGCGTGCCCGCGTGCGAGTCGTTCCGCAGCGAAGCGAGGACTAAAGCGAGCGCGCGGGCATGCCCACGTCGACAGCCCTTACGCGCCGAGGCCCGTCGCGAGCAGCGGCGACGCGCGCCGCGACCACCGGCGACGCGCACAAAAAAAGGCCGCGCTCTTTCGAGCGCGGCCTCTGATTCGCCTGCCGGATGCGGCAGTCGCGAAACTACTAGTAGCGACGGCCTCCGCCGCCACCGCCGCCGCCGTAACCACCGCCGCCGCCGCCGCCGCCGCGGCCACCGTAACCACCACCACCGCCGCCGCCGCCGCCGCCACGAGGACGATCCTCGCGAGGCTTGGCTTCGTTCACGGTGAGGGCACGGCCCTCATGCTCGCGACCGTTCAGTCCCTCGATGGCCGCAGCCGCTTCCGACTCACTTCCCATCTCGACGAAACCGAAGCCCTTGCTCCTGCCCGTGTCGCGATCGGAGATGACCTGCGCGCTCTGCACATTGCCGTATGCTCCAAACAATTCCTCGAGGCCCGAACTATCGACACCGAAGCTCAGGTTACCGACGTACAACTTCTTACCCATTGTGATGAACTCTCCTTAACTAGAACTGGGTATCCACCCGCATTCTACTTTCTTGCGTGTTCTGCCGGGCCGATCGATTCGGCCCGTGAAGGTAGGTGTGGACGACTGAGGGGAAGGATGCGGGACTGCAAAGGTCGCGTACCTGATCTCGTTCGACTAACCGACCGGGCGCTATCCTACTCAACTACAAAGATAGGTACAGGGGTCCGGGCACGTTTTCCCAAACGCTGTCCTCGCGACGGAGGGGTCAGCTGATTTCCAATCGTCCGGCCCCAGTCTGCCCCCGGATCGAGACGGTTGCTCCAGCGGAGCACGTAACCCGTGAAATCACAGGAGTTTTTCGGGATTTGGCCAGCATCACGCACGGCCTGACGCGTCCTGGGGCGGCTTCCCGGCATAAGACATCACAAGTTCGTCGCGGAACAGGTCCTGCGGGCCAGAAAAAATTTGTTGCTGCGGCATGCCCTGGTGTCAGGAGGCGACCACTTCCAGCGCGGGCATGGCAGGGCGACAGGCAAGATGTCACCGCGTCGGGCCGTAGCAACGTTGAACGCGGACGCGCGGCGAGTCACCACTTCAAGTCGGGCAACTCGCGGAACACTCTGCGCACGCCCTCGCGCCAGTCGGAGCTCAGCGCGACGTAGTACGGATCGCCCTGCTCGAAGCGGTGTCGAAGCCGAATGGCGAGGCTGTCGCGTTCGTAGCACACCAGATCGATGGGCATGCCCACCGAAAGATTGCTGCGCATCGTCGAATCGAAAGATACCAGCACGCACTTGGTCGCGTCGGCCAGCGATGTGGCGGGCACGATGACCCGGTCGATGATCGGCTTGCCGTACTTGGCTTCGCCCGTCTGCAGGAACGGCGTGTCGTCGCCGGCCTCGATGAAATTGCCCTCCGCATAGATGCGGAACAGCCGCGGCGGTTCGCCCCGCAGCTGCCCGCCGACGATGAACGACGCGTTGAACGCGATCGGTCCGGTGCCGAGGTGAGGTGCGTCGCGGCGCTCGACGTCCCGCATCGCGTCCGAGACACGCAGCACGACGTCGAACATGGTTCGTGCGGTCCACAGGTTGGGAGAATCCGCTTCGACGTCGCAGCGCTGCTTCAGCAGGCTGACGACCGCCTGCGTCCCGGCGAGGCTGCCGGAGCTCAGCAGGACGATCGCCCGGTCGCCGGCCTTCTCGAACACGGTCATCTTGCAGAACGTTGCAAAGTTGTCGACGCCCGCGTTGGTACGCGAGTCCGACGCGAGGACAAGTCCATCCTCGAGCAGCACGCCGACGCAATAGGTCAAGATGCGATCTCTTCTGTTCGTACCATGAAGCTCTCGAGGGTCGTCGGTCCGAAGGTGGTGGTGAGCGCAACGTCCGCCGCGTCTCTGCCCCTGGCAATGAGGATACGGCCGATGCGCGGCATGTTGTTGCGGGGATCGAACGTATACCAGCCGTCGCCCAGGTACGCTTCGAACCAGGCGGCGAAGTCCATCGGCGCGTACGGCGGAGGCATGCCGATGTCACCGAGATATCCGGTGCAGTATCGCGCCGGAATGTTGACGCAGCGGCACAGCGTGACGGCCAGGTGGGCAAAGTCGCGACACACGCCCTGGCGATCCGTGAAAGCCTGAAAGGCCGTCTTCGTCGGACTCGAAAGACCGTAGCCGAACTGGATGTGGTTGTGGACGAAATCGCAAATGGCCTGCACACGGTTCCATCCGCTCGGTCCCTGGCCGAACAGGCTCCACGCCGTTTCGGCGAGCAGATCGGTCTCGCAGTAACGACTTCCCAGCAGATAGAGCAGCGTTTCCTGGGGAAGCGACTGCACCGGACGCTGCTCGAGCCATGGGGAGGCGACCTCGACGTTGCCGGAGTCGGACACGATACCGTCGGCGCTGATTCGAAACGTGCCAGCCGGCGCGACGAGCCGGCTGCACCAGTTCCCGAATGAATCGCGGTAGGCCGCGACCGGAACGGAGGGATTGAGCAGCAGGTGATCGGGTTTGATGATGTCCGACGCCCGGCTGTAGTGGACGTTCAGTGTGGCGATCATCGGTGTCGGCTGTGGGCACTGATAGGTTAGTTCGTATCCGACTCGGATCTGCATTGGTTCGTCGCCTTCTGGGTTGATGCTGTCGGCCAGGGTCCGCCGGGTGGAAGGCCCGTCGCGGTTCGCGAGGGGTCAAGGAGGCATTGCAGCTTCCTCCAGCACGATGGCGAGTCGTTCGGCCCAACCCTCGACGCCCGCTTCGTCGGCCAAAAGGTCCTGCCGGACTTCGATCTCGACGTGCTCGATGCCTCGTCGCTCGCCGTGGACGACGAGCGTGTAGTCGGATGCGTCGCTGACCGCGTAGGGCTGGTTGTCTCCGACGACAAGAGCGGGATCGGCGCGCAGCGCGGTGAGCACTCGTCGCGCGAGACGTGCGTCGCGGCCGTACAGCACGCCGACGTGCCAGGGTCGCGGCTTGTCCAGGAAAACCGGCGTGAAGGTGTGCAACGTGACCAGTACGCTGCCGCGGCCGCTCGTGGTTCGTCGGTCGAGCTCGTCGGCGATCCGTCGGTGGTACGGCTCGAACAGTTCTTCCACGCGCTGACGGACGTCCTCGCGCGTGAGGGCTTCGTTGGCTGCCACTCGGGTGCGTTCGCTGAGCACGACGATTGAATCGTGCGCACCCGGCGGACGGTTCGGATCGATGACCAGGCGCGAGTAGTTGTGCAGGATCAGGAATGCGTCGAGGCGGGCGCTGAGGCGCTGTCCCAGCTCGGCCACGCCGAGGTCGCAGGCTACGTGCGTCGCGAGCTCCTGTTCGGAGAGGTTGAGAGTGGCGAGTTTGCGCGGAATCCGCAGCCCGGCATGGTCGCAGGTCAGCACGAAGTCCGAGCGGGCATCGGCGCGCCGGATCTCGAACACAGGCGGATCATCGCCGGTCAATAGGGCTTCGTCGCCGCTCAGCAGGGCTTCGTCGCCGCTCAGCAGGCCTTCGTCGTTCACGAGCTCGCGTGTCCCGATCAACGGCCCATTCTGGAGCGGATCGCGAGGCGGGGATAGATGGTGGAACTGCGCGCGTAGAAGTACGCCCTCAAGCGAGAGCGGGACGACGGTATTACCAATCGATAGCTTGCGCGGTTACCCGTGCGAGCGCGCCGGACGACGACGACGCGAGGCTCGAGGCGTTCGTTCGCGAGCTGGCGGTCGGCGACGTCTATTTGCCGGCGACGCCGAGGATGTTGCGCGAGAACAGGTCGATCAGCGGGAAGTAGAACATCAGCGACAGGAAGAACAGGCCGCCGAAAATGCAGAAGTAGATCAGGTTCGAGCTGCCGCGCACGTGCATGAAGATCGCCATGACCATGGCGGCCTTGGCGATCGCGATCCCGAGCGCAACGACGTTGTTCATCGGGCCCATGTTCACGAATGCCGCAGCGACAGTCAGCGCGGTGAACACCATCAGGGCCCCGAAGACCATCAGGTAAGCGCGGACCGTGGCGGAAGGATCGTACGGATGAGAGGACATCGTCTCGTTCTCCGGTCAGTTCGGCGACTAATGTCGGCCGATTAGATAAAGCAGCGGGAACAGGAAAATCCACACCAGATCGACGAAGTGCCAGTACAGGCCCATGATCTCGACCGGCGTATACCATCGCGACGTGTACGCACCCTTCAGCGCCTGCCATGCGATGATCACCATGATGCCCATGCCGATCACCATGTGTGTCGCATGCAGGCCGGTCATCGCGAAATACAGCGAGAAATAGATCCGCTGCTGTGCCGCGTCGGGCGCGCTGTAGAAGAAGTTGGCCGGGAACAGCCCCTCGTGCCACTTGTGCGTGTACTCGTACGCCTTGACGCCAAGGAAGATGCTGCCGAGCAGCATCGTTGCCGCGATCCAGAACGCGATCGACTTGCTGCGGCTCATGCGTGCCGAGTGCACGGCCATTGCCATCGTCAGCGAGCTGCCGATCAGGACAACGGTGTTGAACGTGCCGAGCACGATGTCGAGATGGTGGCTCGCGTGCACGAACGCGTCCGCGTACTGGATCCGGTAGAAAAGATACGCCGTGAACAGGCCGCCGAAGAACATGATTTCGGTGACGAGGAAGACCCACATCCCGAACGTGGCGGTCTCGTACTGCTGCTGCTCGTTCGCGAAGTGCGACTGCAGGCGCGACTCGGGAACGGCCGGAATGGCGACGTCAGACATGGGCTGCCTCTACGGTGCCGTGACCGGCATGCTCGCCGAACTCGCGGGCCATCTCGGGGTAGTCGTACGGCTCCGACGTGATGATCGGCGTTTCGTGGAAGTTGTGCGGGTGCGGCGGCGAGTCGAGCGTCCACTCCAGGCCGAGAACGCCCCACGGATTCTTGCCGGCCTCTTCGCCGTGGCGCAGCGACCACATGAAGTAGAAGAACGGCAGCATGTAGCCGACCGCAAGGATGCCGGCGCCCATCGTCGAGAGCACGTTGAGCACCTGGTACTCGGGCGGATAGTAGTGATAGCGCCGCGGCATGCCGAGGTAGCCGGCGATGAACTGCGGGAAGAACGTTCCGTTGAAGCCGACGAAGATCAGCAGTGCGGCCGCCTTGGCCGGGAGCTCCGGATAGATGCGGCCGCTGATCTTCGGCCACCAGTAATGGAGGCCACCCATGTACCCCATGATCGCGCCGCCGACCATGATGTAGTGGAAGTGGGCGACCACGAAGTAGGTGTCCTGCACGTGCATGTCGAGGCCGAGGATTGCGAGGAAGAGGCCGGTGAGTCCGCCGACCAGGAACAGGCCCATGAAGCCGAGCGCGAAAATCATCGGCGACTCGAACGAAACCGAGCCCTTGTACATCGTCGCGG